>JBOHHF010000238.1:0-3406 GCA_050700495.1 Pseudonocardiaceae bacterium | reverse complement strand
ACAGACTCGACACCGTCCCCCCCGGCACCTCCACTTCGGTGTCATTCCACTCATGCAGCACCTGGTGGCGTTCGGTCTCAGACATCCACGGCAACTGCCCCACCGCACGGTCGGCATCCTCAGCGATTCCCGCCAGCAGCATCTGCAACCGCTGAGCCATCCGTTGAATGGTTTCGGGGTCGAACAGGGTGGGGTCATAGGCGAGGGTGAGGCTGAGTTGTTGGTTGAGGTAGGAGGCGGACAGGGTGAGTGGGAAGTTGGTGGTGTCCACCGCCTGGACTTCGCGCATGTGCAGGCCGCCTTGGGTAATGGCGGCCTGGTCGAAGGGGTAGTTCTCAAAGACCACGATGCTGTTGAAGAGGTTGGTCCCGCCGGGTAGGTCGCTCCAGGTTTGCAGCTGGGTCAGCGAGACGAAGTCGAAGCTGCGGGACTCGACTTGTTTGGTTTGCAGGTCATGCAGCCACGACACCACTGCTTGTCTGTTGTGGATTTCCACGCGGGTGGGCACGGTGTTGATGAGCATGCCGATCATGTCTTCGACACCCACCAGCTCGGGTGGCCGCCCGGAGACCGTGGTCCCGAACACCACGTCACGGTGGCCGCTGTATCGCGACAGCAACAGTGCCCAGACGCCCTGCACGACGGTGTTCATCGTCAACCCGTTGTGCTGGGCCACCTGCTGCAGCCGGCGTGACTCCTCGGCGGGCACGTCGATGGGCACCGACTGTGAGGACTCGGTCCGGTGGGCCTCGATCGGCGTCTGGTCATAGGGCAACGGGGTGGGCGACGCGACACCTGACAACACCGCCCGCCAGTACTGTTGGGCTTGGCGCTGGTCCTGGGCGTGCAGCCAGTGCAGGTAATCCCGGAAGGGACGCCGGGTGACCAGCCGGGCTTGTCGGCCCTGCACGATCGCCGTGTACTGCTCGGTTATCTCCCCGAGTACCTCGGCCGTGCTCCACCCGTCGAGCAACACATGGTGCGATGTCCAGACCAGCAGGGTCTCGTCGTGGGGCAATCGGGCGATCGCCACCCGTAGCAGCGGTGGGGTGGTCAAATCCATGCCCGCGGCGAGGTCGGCCGCCAGCAGCTGGCGTTGTTGTTCTGCTGCCAGGGCCGCAGACAGGTCACGCCAGTCGTGGTAGGTCGTGGGCACCGTGACCTGGCGGTGTACCACCTGCAGTGGCTGGTCCACACCGTCCCAGACCACCCGGCTACGCAGAATGGGGGTCCGGTCTACCACCCGCTGCCAGGCCGTCCCCAGCGCCTGCGGGTCTGACACCCCCGACAACCGCAGGCGCACCTGGTCGAGATACGCCCCGGAGGAGGCATCGACCAGACTGTGGAACACCATCCCGGCCTGCAACGGTGTCAGCGGATAGATATCTTCCACGTCGCGTCCGGCACCGACCAGCCGATCCACCGTGGGCTGGTCCAGACCGGCCAGCGGGAAGTCCGACGGGGTCCGCCCCCCCACCCCCGGCGCCGCGCAGTGTTCGATGATCTCCCGTAGCGCCTGGATGACCTCCTGGGCCAACCGCGTCACGGTGGTCTGATCGTGCACCTGGCTGGAGTAGACCCACGACAGCTGCAACTCCCCCTCGGCAACCAAACCAGTAATATCGAGCAGACAGGGGCGGACACTCGCCGCAGCGGCGTCCTGGCCGATGTCGGCGCACCAATCGCGGTAGAGCCCTTCCGAGCCTGCCGCCGCCACATCCCACTGACCGTGATAGTTGAAGGAGATCTGCGGCAGCGGGTCACCCGCCAGCGCACGGCCCGGTGAGTCCGGCCCACTCAGATAGCGCAGGGCCGCATAGCTCAACCCCCGGTGCGGCACCGCCCGCAACTGTTCTTTGACTGACTTGAGGACCTCACCCCAGTCCGAGGTCCTCGACACCCCCACTGCCACGGGAAACGTCGTGGTGAACCATCCCACCGTGCGGGACAGATCGACCCGGTCGAGGATTTCTTCCCGGCCGTGGCCCTCCAGCTCGATCAGCACGCGCTCATGCCCGGCCCACCGTGACAGCACCCGACCCAGCGCGGCCAGCAACACATCGTTGACCTGGGTGCGATACACCCCCGGCACCTGATGCAACAACGCATCCGTGTCCGCCCGACCCAGCCGCACTGACACGACACTGCTGGAGGCCACCGTGTTCGACCCCCCACGGTCCACCGGGAGATCAACCGCCGCGGTAGCAGACACCGCGGTCCAGTAGGCCAAAGCCTCATCCAGCCCACCGTCGTGGACATGGTCAGCTAACCGGTACGCCCACTGCCTCAACGAGGTCCCGACCGGCTCCAGCTCCACCGGATGACCCGCACAAATCTGCCGGTAGGCCTTCTCCAGATCCTCGAACAGAATCCGCCAGGACACCCCATCCATCACCAAGTGATGGATAGTCACAAACAGTCGAGGCGCACCCCCAAAACCCCCCGTGAACAACACCGCCCGCACCAGCCGACCACCCGTGATATCCAGACCGGTCTGACACGCCAGCGCGGCCTCCTCCACCACAACCTGCTGACCCTGCACATCCAGACCAGACAGATCACACCGCTGCAACACCTCGACGGACTCACCAAAAACCACATCCTGACGCCAACACCCAGCAGCGATACCACTACCCGACCCCGCACCCAACTCATCGGTATGGTTAAACCGCATCCGCAACGCCTCATGGTGGGCCACGACCGCGTCCAACGCCGCACCCAAAACATCCCCATCAAGATCCCCGGGCAACTCCACAAACATCGACATAGTGAAATGGTTCAGATAATCCTCGGTCTCGAAGAACCACTGCTGAATCGGAGTCAACGGCGCCGGACCCACCACCACATCACGATCCACCAACCCACGCGCCACCCCCACCCCCACAACCGAAACCAACCCCGCAATAGTCTGGTGTAAGAAGATGTCCTTGGCGGTGAGCCACAACCCAGTTTGTCGGGTTCGTGATACCACCTGAATGCTCAGGATGGAGTCGCCGCCCAGTTCGAAGAAGTTATCCTCAACACCGACTCGGTCCACGCCCAACACGTCGGCCCAGATGTCGGCCAACACTCGCTCGGTCTGGGTACGCGGCGCCACATAACCCGTAACACCGGCCGCGGCGAAGTCTGGTGCCGGTAGCACGCGGCGGTCCAGTTTGCCGCTGGAGTTCAGCGGGAGTTCATCGAGCGTCACGAATGCTGCGGGCACCATGTAATCGGGCAACCTGGACGTCAGATACGCCCGCAACCCAGCCGAATCCACCACCCCACCAGGTACCAGTACCACATAGGCCACCAGGCGCTTACGGTCTGGTTCGTCTTCCCGGGCGATCACAGCAACGTTGTCAACCCCCGGATGCACCACCAACACAGCCTCGATCTCACCAGGCTCGATCCGAAACCCCCG
>JBOHHF010000237.1:0-21687 GCA_050700495.1 Pseudonocardiaceae bacterium | reverse complement strand
CAGACTCATCCCGGGGCAACAACTGGACCCCGGTTTCGGTTGTCATCGCTACGCTTTCGACGTTTCATCAGTGGTTCACTCACGTTCGCCTTCTCGGCTCGCACTTGACGCCATCACGGACGCCTTTTCCGCAACGCTCACCACCCCGGCTCATTCACCGACGCAGCTTGCGGTAGTTTGCGACCTCCCCCTGCGCGGGTGGTCGCGGAGGGCCCACCTCCATCACCGGTGCAGCACCGCATCGAAGCTCCCGTCTTCTACACCGGAACCTCCTTCAGCGTTCTTGGCACACAGTCGTCGTCGTAGCTCACTTCGCCGCGCAGACCCCCCAACACCACCGGCGTCCGCTGATGGGGAACGAGGTCCGCGACCGGCCGCCCGGCCTTGGAGATGATGACTCGCTCGCCGTCCGCCACGCGCTCCAGCAGGCGGGAGAGATGCGTCTTGGCCTCATGGATGTTGACGTTGACCGTCATCTGCCCCCCACCTCACCTCACGAATAGACTTAGTCTAGGCTAGTGAGGAGGGGCGCGGCTAGCAATCCTTCCTCTTCTACGCCGGCCGGCAAGCGCCTCTGCGCGCTCCCGGTATCCGCCCTGTGGACCCTCTCATCGTAGAGCTTCGACCTCACGGACCAGGGAGATAGGCGGGTGCAGCGGCACGACAATGGCAAGATCGATCTTCCTCTTCTGCGGCGGCACCAACGGTATTTTTTCAAAGGTGAGCGTCACCGTGATCGTGCATTCTCCGCCCCGCAGCGCCACCAGCTCACCCCGCTGCACCACCGCCACGACCCCGGTAAGGTCGAACTCCACGGTCAAGTCGAAAACGAAGTTCTCGACTTTGACGCCGTCGACCAGCAGCTCGATGGACGGATGGTGGGTTGAACTCACCTTATGAGCCGCCAGGATCACCACCTCCTCGCTGCCCGGAACGGCAAGCGTGCGCTCCGCCGCGCAGGTCAACTCGGTGTACTTGCGCCAACCGGACACCAGGACGCTCCCGAGGTCGAAGTCGAGCAGTCCTTCGGCGACGGTGGCGATCTCGTCTTCGACAGCTTTCCGGGCCGAGGCGGACAGGCGGCGGACGCCCTCGACCGCGGACCCGGTGATACCGCGTTCGTTCAACGAACGCGCAACCCTCTCCGGAGTATCCTCACCTTGGGATTCCCCGAGAAGGAAGATGCGTGCCGTCAGTGGCCGGGTGAGTTCCGGTGCGCTCATTGGTCTACCTTCTCTAGGACTTGTGCACCGTTGTCGACATGCGGGGTGATCCGCACCACGCAGGTTCGCGACGAACGGTCCGCCGGTGATTCCGCGACATCTACATCAAAGCCGGCAGTGGTTCCGGCAGTAACTCGAACATGGGCGCGCACCCACTCTGTGCCCTGCGGGGTCCGGCGGGCCAACCGGGCAAGCAACACGCCCAGCAGGATGAGGACTACAACAGCGAGAAGCCACCACCAAAGCGACCAGGAAGCACCCGCGATCTGCGTAGAACTACGAGAATCAGTCGACGGCGGGATATTGCTGGCAGCAGAATAAGTCGGCGGCAGGGCATCGCCGGTAGGCCCGACCTGATTGCTTGGTACAGCCGGGTTGATGGGCACAGCCGGGTTGATGGGCACAGCCGGATTGATGGGCACAGCCGGATTGATGGGCACAGCTGGGTTGATAGGCACAGCTTGACCAGTGGGCACGGCCAGGTTGGTGGGCGCAGCCTGACTGGTAGGCACAGTCGCACTGGCGAGCGGACGCTGGTTGGTCGTGGTCGGCGAGGTGGTCGTCGGCGGGGTGATCACCTCGAACTCCGCCGAAGCCTTGTCATTCACCGGAGACTCGACCACATCCTGATCTTGAAACGAATCCTCAACTTGAGCGCTGCCACACCGGGCAACAACCTGGTGGCTCCCCAGAGATGCGGCTACGGGAACCTCGAAGGGCGTCGAGAACCCGGCCTCTGCATCGAGGCCGACAGTCTTGAGGTGGCCCACACCATCCCAGTAAAGGGACACGTCTCCGTACGACTCAACCTTGAGAACTGAAGTCAGAGATGGCGTCGGGGATGGTTGCGTCAGGCAGTTCTGGTATCCCGTGCCGGCCGCCGTGACCTGTGTTCCGGCTGCTCCTGAAACGGGTGTCAGCGTCAGCGTTGTCACGCCCACCACGGTGGTGTCCGAGACTGTGGTGAATGACTCCTCGCCGACGCTGACCACACCCCCACCGGTGGCGAGGAGCGCACACCCTGCCATGGACGCCACGGCGAGCATCCACGCGACGAACCAGCGCATCACAGACACTCGTGCCCCCCTCATGCTCCTTGAGTCAGCGACGACGCGCACGACGCACAGCTCGCTGATCTCGCGCTGACTGGGCAGACCCGTGCCCCTGGAACGCCGGAGCAGTGTCGTACAGTGTAGATCCACGGCGCAACTCTCCGCAGTGGGGGTACCACTGTCCGCAGTGACGAGCATGTCGTTGCCCGGTGACCCGTCACCGCATGCCTGACCGCTAGCCAGTAGCGCTAACCCCACCCGAGTTCGTGCAACCGGTGCTCGGGAATCCCGAAGTGATGTGCCACCTCGTGCACCACGGTCACCGCGACCTCGTCCACCAGCTCCTGCTCGTCGCTGCAGACATCGAGCAGGGCGTCGCGGTAGATGGTGATCCGGTCGGGCAGCACCCCGCCATAGCTCGAGTCCCGCACGGTGAGCGCGACGCCCTCGTACAGGCCGAGCAGCCCGGGATCGTCAGGATTGCGGGGCTCCACCAGCACCACCACGTTGTCCATCGCCTCGGCGAGCTTGGCCGGGATGAGGTCCAGAGCCTCAGCCACCAGCTCGTCGAACCTGTCGACGCTGCACCACATGCTCATCTCCGACCAGGTGCCCATCAGGGCGGCGGCGGACCCGGAGCCTCGATCGGAACCACCGGAGACCCCTCCACGGGCAGCGGACCGGTGGTTCTCGGGGCGGCCGGGGCAGCGTCCTTGCCCACCTTCACCGTCTCCTTCACGCTGCCGGTGACCGGGGCGAATCCGGAACGGTCCGGCAGGAACGCCCCGAGCCGGCAGTCCACCCGGGTGCTCCCGGCCCGCCAGCTTTCCGCACGCAGCGTCTCCCAGAACAGCGTGAGTCCCTTGTTCGCGGCCACCACGGGTCCACCGGCGAAGTCCTTGGCGAGCCGGGTGCATTCGGTGTTCAGCACCCGGTCCTGCGCGGCTTCATCGGGGTACTTGTCGGGGAAGGCACTCTTGAGGTCGACCACGCCGACCAGTTCCACAGCATGGGGACCCGCGCACTCGACCGGGTCGCCCACGGCCTTGCCGTCGTTGCCCAGGCAGACACCGGGCTGGTGCACATCGGACTGGTCCTGCTCCAGCACGCTGCCGGTGGTGGCGAACAGCGTGCCGGTACGGCCGGCGGTCTGCACTCCGCAGCGCAGCGTCCGGTCCCCGCGCAGCCAGCCCGCCTCACTGGGTTTGATCGCTCCCACGGTGAAACGGCCGAACGGGTCGAAGCGTTCGGCCAGCGCCGCAGTGGTGCGCTGAGTGCAACGCTCGGTCACCAACTGCTGCCAGCGCGCCGAGTCGGGGTAGGCGGCCGTGGGGCCGAAGTCGACAAGGTCCAGTGCCCCGGTGACCTCGAACAGGTGGGATTGCTGGCAGTTCACCTGGCTCGCGTCAGCGGCGTCCGGTTTCTGCCAGGTCAGGCAGCTGTGCACCGCGGCGCGTAGTGGCTGCGGGCTGGTCACGTCCGGACCCGGCGCAACGACGGTGAGCAGGGCGCTCGGCGTCGTCGGCATTGCCGCAACCGCCAACGTCACCAGTGCGCCCAGCACCGCGCCGGCTGCGATCAGCCGGATGCTTCGACTGGCGCGGTGCCGGGCAAGGGTCACCGAGGCCTTTCGATGTGGCATCCGCACCATCTCGCCTACTAGATCGTGGTAGCACCGCTGCGCGGGTGGCGCCACAGCCCGGTTACCAAGGTGACCGTGAGGTAGGGCACCGCGAGGACCTTGACCAGCTCCGGTCACCCTAGCGGCGCTCCCAGGGTGCTGGCCACCGCTCGACGGGGTTGCATGCCGGGCGGGGTGCCGCCTCGTGGACTGAACGGGGTTCACCGCCCGGTGCTCGCGGCCCGCCGGCTCTGCCGACGAACCTTGACGGCCTCGATGACGATCGGCAGCACCGACAGCACCACGATGCCGATCAGGATCAGCTCCACGTTTTCCTTGACGAACGTGATCCGGCCCAGCCAGAAGCCGAGCAGGGTGACGCCGGTAGCCCAGGCCACGCCACCGATGACCGAGTAGGTGAAGTAGCGGCGGGGATCCATCCGGCCAACCCCCGCAATCGCCGTGATGAAGGTCCGCACGATAGGCACGAACCGGCCCAACACGATGGCCCGCGGCCCGTACGTCTCGAAGAAGGCGTGCGTCTTGTCCACATGCTCACGCTTGAACAGCCGCGAATCGGGGCGGTGGAAAAGCGCCGGACCGACCTTGAAACCGATCAGGTAACCGACGGCGTTGCCCACCACTGCGCACGCCGTGAGCAGCAGGCAGACCAGCCAGATCGGGGCGCCGATGATGCCATTGGCGACGAACAGCCCAGCGGTGAACAGCAGCGAATCTCCCGGCAGGAAGAATCCGATGAGCAGGCCGCACTCGGCGAAGATGATCAGACATAGCCCTAGCAGCACGTAGGGGCCCAGCATCCGCAGCAACTGCTCGGGATCGAGCCAGGACGGGCCAAGAGCCAGGGACGTGGCGGCGAGGGGGGACGTCACCGGGTCACGGTACCGGGGAACTACCTGTGACCGGCCGTGCACCTATCGTCATCAGACGCTGTCACCAAGCGCTGACAACTCCCGCCAGCGCACCAGCCATGGCCCCGAGCAGCACCGCAAGGGCGAGCACCGCCCAGGCCGGCAACCCGGTCCGGCGCCGTGCCGGTTGGCGACGGTGCGGTACCGGTGACCCACCCCCCAGCCCGGAAGCCTGCGCCCGCAGCGCCGCAGCCAACCGCCGGTCCACCTGGTCGTCGCTCACGACGACCTCGTGAGCGCTATTGAGTGTGGTAACACTGTTACGCACTCACGAGTCATCGTTGTTCCAGGATGCGTTGGAGGGCGTCTAGGGCGCGGCTGGCGCTGGACTTGACGGTGCCGCGGCTGACTCCGGTGGCCGCCGCGATCTCCGCCTCGCTCATTCCCCCGTAGTAGCGCAGCACCAGCACCTCGCGTTGCCGCGGCGGCAGCTGACCCAGCGCCACCACCACCGACTGGTGCTCGGTGGTGAGCATGGCCAGCGACTCCGCCGAGCGCGCGTTGGCCTGGTGTGGTGGGACGTAGCCGCGGGCGGTCTTACGACGGCGCAGCACCGAGCGGGAGCCGTTGACCACCGCGGTACGCAGATAACCCAGCGCAGCCGCTTCGTCGCGCAGTCCCGACCAGTGCCGGTGCAGCCCGGTGAAAGCCTCCTGCACGACGTCCTCGGCGGTGGCCGGTTCGTCCACCAGCAGGATCGCCAGCCGGACCAACCGCATCCGGTGCTGGCGGTAGAGGTCCTCCAGCGTCAGCGGTGCCCCGATGGCATGAGGGGCGGCAGCGTCGCCTGAGTCTGATCCGGCGTCCAGCACCCGCAGGTGGCCGAGGGTCATCTCGACCGACTGCTGCACGGTCGCACGGTCCAGCGGTTCGTCGGGAGCCACACCAGGAAACGTACTGTGGGCACATCAGGCGGGCGCCGCGCCCGTCCGATCGCCTCTCGCCGGACAGGTGAGCCATACTGCCGCGTAACCCCAGCCACAAGTAGCGAGTATCCGGAGGTCAGCCACCATGCCCATCGCGACGCCCGAGGTCTACAGCGAGATGCTGGACCGCGCGAAGGCCGACCAGTTCGCCTACCCGGCAATCAACGTGACCTCGTCGGAGACGCTGAACGCGGCACTGCGCGGGCTGGCCGAGGCCGAGAGTGACGGCATCGTGCAGCTGTCCACGGGCGGGTCGGAGTTCGCCTCGGGCGGCAAGGTCAAGGACATGGTCGTCGGCTCGGTGGCGATGGCCGAGTTCGCCCAGGTGGTGGCCGCGAGATACCCGATCAACGTCGTGTTACACACCGACCACTGCCCCGAGAACAAGCTCGACACCTTCGTCCGGCCGCTGATCGCCATCTCCCAGGAGCGGGTGGCGCGTGGCGAGCACCCGCTGTTCCAGTCCCATATGTGGGACGGCTCGGCCACCGAGTTGCACCGCAACCTGGCCATCGCCGCGGAGCTGCTCGGCGCCTGCGTGAAGGCGAAGATCATCCTGGAGGTGGAGATCGGTGTCGTGGGTGGCGAGGAGGACGGGGTCTCACACGACATCAACGAAAAGCTCTACACCACGGCTGAGGACTTCGAGCACACCGTCGACGCCCTCGGTGGCGGCAAGCAGGGCCGGTACCTGCTGGCCGCGACATTCGGCAACGTGCACGGCGTGTACAAACCGGGCAACGTGCAGCTGCGCCCAGAGATCTTGCAGATGGGACAGGAGGTCGCTGCCCGCAGGCTGAGCCTGCCCGCCGGCTCCCAGCCGCTGGATCTGGTGTTCCACGGCGGGTCAGGCTCGCAGCTGGCAGAGATCCACCAGGCGCTCTCCTACGGCGTGATCAAGATGAACGTCGACACCGACACCCAGTACGCCTTCACCCGCCCGATCGCCACGCATATGTTCACCCACTACGACGGGGTGCTCAAGGTCGACGGCGAGGTCGGTAACAAGAAGGTCTACGACCCGCGCTCCTACCTCAAGATGGCTGAACAGTCGATGGCCACCCGGGTCACGCAGGCCTGCGAGGACCTCCGCTCCGCGGGTCGAACGCTGGCACGTTAGGAACTCTGCAACTCAAGGATGCGTCGCGGCACCATAGGAGGACGAAGCGAATGAGCGTGCACGGCAACCTGCTGGGACCCGACCCGACGCTGCTGCCGGCGCAACCCGACGCCGAGGCGGCTCTCGCGGCGGCGAACGACCCGGCGACGACGGCCGCCGCACACCCTGAGTTCCCCGCGGCCTGGGCGGCGCTGGCCGAACGCGCCCTCGACGAGGGCGACGCCGTCGCCGGCTACGCCTTCGCCCGCACCGGCTACCACCGCAGCCTGGACCAGCTCCGTCGCGCCGGCTGGAACGGTCACGGGCCGGTGCCGTGGTCACACCGCCCCAACCAGGGTTTCCTGCGGGCACTGGCCGCGCTGGCCCGAGCGGCCGCCGAGATCGGCGAGGACGACGAGGCTCGGCGGTGCCGAGACTTCCTCGACGAATGCGATCCGGTCGCGGCCGGTGCCCTCGGGCTGGACTGATCGCACTCGTACGCGCACGTCTGTACGCTGCCGCGTATGCAGCGAGAGCGACTGACCGTGAGCATGGAACCGCAGACGGCGGGTTCACCCCGGACGCGCATCGCGTCGCGGCGAGCAGGCGCGACGTCGAACTGGTCGATCTCGAACGGCTCTACCGCAGCGACTGACACTGCCGCATGCCAGGTAACACCGGGGTCGGGCGCTGGCCGCGCTGGCCCGAGCAGCCGCCGAGATCGGTGAGGATCCCGAGGCCCGGCGCTGCCGGGACTTCCTGGATGAACGCGATCCGGCCGCAGCCGGTGCCCTCGGGCTAGGCTAACTTGACGCTCAGGCCACGGTGACGCTCTGCGGAAGCCTTCGGCGGGAGCGCGTCTGTGATATACCGCTCACCTCAATATGCCAGCGCCCGGTCGACGGTGTGCAGAACCCGGTCCAGGCTGGGCAGGTATCCTTCTTCCAGCCGCGCAGGGGGGTAGGGGGAGTGAAACCCACCGACTCGCAGCACGGGCGCTTCGAGTGTGTAGTAGCAGCGTTCCGTGATCCGAGCCGCGATCTCCGCACCGGCACCCATGAAAACAGGAGCCTCGTGCACCACCACAAGCCTGCCGATCTTTTCCACCGACTCCTGGATGGTGTCGAAGTCCAGCGGAGACAATGATCGCACGTCTATCACCTCCAGGTGACGGCCCTCGTCCTCGGCCGCGTCCGTGGCCTCAAGACAGAGCTTTACCATGGGGCCGTATGCGGCCAGCGTGAGATCGGTGCCGTCCTTGACTACGCGGGCCTTGTGTAGTGGGCCGGGCGTGGCCGTGATGTCCAACTCGCTCTTGTCCCAGTAACGGCGCTTGGGCTCGAAAAAGATCACTGGGTCATTGGTGGCGATGGACTGCTGGAGCATCCAGTACGCGTCGGACGCGTTCGACGGCGAAACCACCTTGAGGCCAGGGATCTGCGCGAGCAGTGACTCCGGCGACTCACTGTGATGCTCGACCGCGCCGATCCCGCCCCCGTAGGGAATGCGAATCACGATGGGTAGCGTGACCGTGCCCGACGACCGCACATGCAGCCTGGAGAGCTGCGTGATGATCTGGTTGTACGCGGGATAGAGGAAACCGTCGAACTGGATTTCCACCACCGGCCGGTAGCCGCGCAGCGCTAGCCCGATCGCGGTGCCAACGATGCCGGACTCGGCGAGCGGCGTATCGGTAACCCGCTCCTCACCGAAGTCCTTCTGCAGTCCGTCAGTGACGCGGAATACGCCACCAAGCCTCCCTACGTCCTCACCCATGATCAGGACCTTGGGATCGTCGTCGAGCGCTTTACGCAGCGATTCGTTGAGGGCCTTCACCATCGATAGTGTCTGTACCGTTGCCATGGTCAGTGCTCCTCATCGAACGACGCAAGGTAGTCGATGAACGCGGCGCGCTCCTCTTCGATCAGCGCGTGCCCATCCGCGTAGACGTGCTCGAAGATCGCCATCGGATCGGGGTCGGGCATGCTTCGCACACCGTCTCGCACCCGCTTGGCCAGTACTTCGCCCTCCTGGTCGATCTCCGCATAGAAGGCGTCATCGGCGAAACCCTCATTGGTGAGGTATGTTTTGAATCGGAGAATCGGGTCCTTACGCTCCCATTCCGCGAGTTCCACGTCGGGCCGGTAGCGGGTGGGGTCGTCGGAGGTGGCGTGTGCGGCCATTCGATAGGTGGCCGCTTCGATGAGCACCGGGCCGTTGCCGGAGCGGGCGTGATCCAACGCGTCCCTGGTTACGGCCAAACATGCCAGCACGTCGTTGCCGTCCACGTGGACGCCACGGAGGCCGAAGCCGGCGGCACGCTGGTGGATCGGTACGCGGGTCTGCTTCTCGACAGGAGTGGAGATCGCCCACCGGTTGTTCTGGCAGAAGAACACGATCGGCGCGTTGTTGACCGACGCGAAGTTGAGTGCCTCCGCCACGTCACCCTGGCTCGATCCGCCGTCACCGAAATAGGACAGGACCGCGATGTCCGCACCATCCTTTGTGACGCCCATCGCGTACCCAGTTGCGTGCAGCGTCGCCGCGCCGACCACGATCGTATAGAGGTGGAAATTGTTCTCGTTAGGGTCCCAGCCACCGTTGTTGACACCGCGAAAGATGCCGAGCAACTTCAACGGGTCCAATCCGCGGCACCACGCCACGCCGTGCTCGCGATAGCAGGGAAACACGTAGTCGTCCGGGCGGGTCGCCCGACCGGAGCCGATCTGAGCCGCCTCTTGCCCGGCCAGCGAGCACCACAGACCCAGCTCACCCTGGCGCTGCAGCAGCGTACCCTCCGCGTCGAAGCGGCGCGTCAGCACCATGTCGCGGTACAGACCTCGCAGCTCATCAGGGGCGAGCTCAAGGGAGTAATGACTGTGTTCGAGCCGCTCACCCTCGGGAGTCAGGAGCTGGACGAACCCTGGCTCACTCCCGTGGCGCTTCGAGCCGTCGTGACCACACACGGCGGTGCTCTCCGTGGTCACCTCAATCCCTCCTCTACCTGTGCGGTTGATTCCGCACCGATCCGGCGGCGGTTTACTCGCCACTGTTCGGGCTCAGGGCGCCCCGGCGCAGATCGCCGCTGCTCATGCCGTGGCCTTGTTTTCTGACCAGCGCGAAGATCGTGTTGAGAACTCCATCGACCCGCTCCCCACACCCTACGATACTGCTTCTGAAGATCGGCGCAGGCACCGGAACCTCGTCTCCACCATACGTCGGTAAGCAGGTCGAGGTTGCTGTTGTCATTGGCATCACCCCTGGCGAGCGACCCGAAAACGCAGGTATTGCTCACAGCCAGCAGGTTGGGCGTCGAACTGATCGATCGAACGGCTTTATCGGCGCAACTGCGACCGCCGGATCCCACTATGTCAGGTCGCAGCCGGAGTCGCGATCACACGGGTATGCGGGCGCGACACACCCGACATAAGGGCACGACACGCGGGGGTTAGGGGGGACGCCGAAGCAGCTGCCAGTCTTCGGTGTGCCGGTACCAGGTCCAGCGGTCGGTGGTGCGGTCTGCGATGCCGTCGCGCCACACATCGGTGGGCACGCAACCCAGCTGCACGGCACGTCCGGCGGCGTGGCGCACCGCGCGGCACCCGAGCAGTCCGCGGCGCATCACGCGGACCGCCAGCCCGAGCGCGTGGTCCGGTACCACCTCCAATCGGGAGGCCTGCCCGCGCAGCACCACCTCATCGTCGCAGTAAGCCACCCCGTCAAGCGGCTGCACCACGCCGAGCCCGACGAGCACACCACCCGCGTCGTCACGCACCAGGGGCACCTGCTCCGGCTCGCCACGCAGCGCAAGCGAGGCCGCCACCGCAGGCACCCTCGGCAGGCCCCAGAGCCGGGCCACCGTCGACGTCGCCGAGGACGGCACGTATCCCACCGGCACCGCCCCCAGGACGCCGGTGCGCAGCAGCCGCAGCAGTACCGCGGCCAGGTCGGCATCGGTGCCACAGACCACCAGCCGGCGACCGTCCAGGCCGGCCAGCGGCTCGTCGAGCTCCTCGCGCCCAGGACGGGCTCGCACCCCCATCACGACCTCAGCCGCCGCCCCAGCCCCGGGCCACCGCGCCGACCCGCAGGCCAACACGACCGTTCCCGCCACGTCCACCTCCTGGGTCTACGCTCAGCCAGCGCGCCCGGATTGCGAGGCGCGCTCCCCGTGCTTGGAGTACCACATGCCGGCGATCGTGCTGATCGGCGCCCAGTGGGGCGACGAAGGGAAGGGCAAGGCCACCGACCTGCTCGGCGACCGGGTCCAGTGGGTGGTGCGCTATCAGGGGGGCAACAACGCGGGCCACACCGTGGTGCTACCCGACGGGCAGAATTTCGCGCTGCACCTCATCCCGTCGGGCATCCTCACCCCTGGAGTGACCAACGTCATCGGCAACGGCGTCGTGGTGGATCCCGGCGTGCTGCTCGACGAGCTGGCCGGCCTGGAAGCCAGAAACGTGGACACCGAGCGGCTGTTGATCTCCGCCGATGCACACTTGATCATGCCGTATCACGTCGCGATCGACCGGGTCACCGAACGCTACCTGGGCAAGGCCAAGATCGGCACTACCGGGCGCGGCATCGGGCCCGCCTATCAGGACAAGGTGGCCCGGGTGGGGGTGCGGGCCCAGGACCTGCTGGATGAGAAGATCCTGCGGCAGAAGGTCGAAGCTGCGCTGGAGTTCAAGAACCAGGTACTGGTCAAGGTCTACAACCGGCGTGCACTGGACGCCGAGCAGGTGGTGGACACCGTGCTCGACCAGGGCGCGCACTTCGCGCACCGGATCGTCGACACCCGGCTGCTGCTCGACCAGGCCCTGCGGCGCGGCGAGACGGTGCTGCTGGAAGGCAGCCAAGGCACCCTGCTCGACGTCGACCACGGCACCTACCCGTTCGTCACCTCGTCCAATCCGACCGCGGGCGGCGCCTGCGCCGGGTCGGGCATCGGTCCCACGAAGATCACTGCTGTGATGGGCATCCTCAAGGCGTACACCACGCGGGTCGGCTCGGGCCCGTTCCCCACCGAACTGCACGACGCCCGGGGCGAGCGGTTGCGCAAGGCCGGCGGCGAGATCGGGGTCACCACCGGACGGCCCCGGCGGGTCGGTTGGTTCGACGCGGTGATCGGGCGCTACGCGGCCCGGGTGAACGGGATCACCGACTTCTTCCTGACCAAGCTCGATGTCCTCTCCGGTCTGGAGACCGTGCCGGTCTGCGTGGCCTACGAGGTCGACGGCAGGCGCACCGACGAGATGCCGATGACGCAGACCGACCTGCACCACGCGGTGCCGGTGTACGAGGAGCTGCCCGGCTGGTGGGAGGACCTGTCCCGGTGCCGCACCCTGGAGGACCTACCGGCCAACGCCCGCACCTACGTAACCCGGCTCGAAGAACTCTGCGGAACCCGAATCTCAGCCATCGGAGTAGGCCCCGGCCGCAACCAGACGATCGCACTCCGCACGCCGTAGTACTGTTAGTCGGCCCGAATAGCGGTCGGCAGGCGCGGTCAGCGGCTCAGCATGGCCTCTTCCAGGTCGAGTTCCTGGAGGGTCCGGGACAGGACTTCATCGTCGATGCGGCCGGCGTCGCGCAGCCCCACCAACGTCTCGCGCTCGGCAGCCAGCATCTCCAGCCGCAACCGGCGGTAGATGACGCTGGGCGCTTCGCCGAGCTCGGTTTCCGGACGGCCCAACCGCTCCCAGACGCTGTTGCTGCGGTGCTCGGCGGCGCGGCGTAACCGGGTGGTCACCGACTCCGGCGCCCCGTCCGAGACGCTCTCCAACCGATCCAGGGCGGCTTGCGTCGCGGCGTGGATCGCGGCCGCCTCGGCCAGCGCGTCGCCGTGGGACTCGCGGCCCTCGACGCCGAGGTGGCGGATCACCCGGGGCAGCGTGAGGCCATGCAGCAGCAGGGTCCCGACCGTGACGCAGAATGCGATGAAGATGATCTCGGCTCGGCCCGGGAAGGGAGCACCGGAGTTGGTGACCAGCGGGATCGAGAACGCCGCGGCCAGGGTCACCACCCCGCGCATCCCGGCCCAGGAGATCACCGCCGGAACCTGCCACGGCGGCGCCGGATCGCGGGCACTCACCCGGCTGAACAGCATCCTTGGCAGATAGGTCGCCGGGAACACCCAGACCACCCTCGCCAGCACCGCCGTCCCGATCACCGCGAGCGCGACGACCAGCAGCGGGCCGATGTCACCCACACCGCGCGCCACCGCCGGCAACTGCAGCCCGATCAGCGCGAAGACGAACGCTTCGAGCACCGTGTCCGCGGCCTGCCACACCGCCTGGTCCTGCAACCGGGTGGCGTAACCGGCCTGGGGGGCGTGGTGGCCCAGGTACAGCCCGGTCACCACCACCGCGAGCACGCCGGAGAGGTGCACCTGCTCGGCCAGGGCGTAAGCCGCGAAGGGCACCACCAGGCCCAGCGCGCTCTCCAGCTTGGGATCGCTCAGCCGCAACCGCACCTGGTGCACCACCCGGCCCAGCACCGCTCCCATCGCCACACCACCCACCCCGACAAGCAGGAACTCACCCAGCCCGGACCAGAGTGAGAAGCCGGCTCCGGCGGTGGCCGCTACGGCGACCCGCAACGCGGTGAGCGCGGTGGCGTCGTTGAACAGGCTCTCCCCCGCCAGCACCGTCATCACCCGACGGGGCAGCCCCAGGCGCCGCCCGATGGCCGTCGCGGCCACCGCATCCGGCGGGGCCACCACGGCCGCCAACGCCAGGGCGGCGGGCAGCGGCAGGCCGGGCACCAACCACCAGGCCACCAACCCGACGCAGGCGGTGGTGAACAGCACCAGCCCGACGGCGTGCAGCCCGATCGGCCGGATGTTCGCCCTGATCTGGATGGTCGAGCTGTCCAGCGCGGCGGAGTACAGCAGCGGTGGCAGGATCGCGTAGAGCACCAGGTCCGGATCGAGCTGGTAGTCCGGGACGCCGGGGATCGCGGAGACGGCCAGTCCGGCGACGACCAGCGCCAGCGGTGCGGGCAGACTGAACCGGCGACTGACCGCGGTCACCGCGAGAGCGCCGAGCACCAGCAGGATCAGCGGTAGACCGGCCATGGAGCCAGAATGCACGGTAAGAAACCAATGTTGGGAACATCAATGCTGGGAGGTATCAGTGATGAGCTGTGAGCATGTGGAGCAGCTACCCAGCCCGGCGCCCGAGCCAGCGGACCCGGCGAGCTGCGACGACTGTGTGGCGCAGGGGGAGTCGGTGTGGGCGCATCTGCGGATGTGCCTGAGCTGCGGGCACGTGGCCTGCTGCGATTCCAGCCCGCACCGCCACGCCACCGTGCACTACTACCGCAGCGAGCACCCGGTGATGCAGTCCGCCGAGCCAGGTGAAAGCTGGCGATGGTGCTACCGGGACAAGCGACTGGTGTGATCTTGCGCGGCTGGCTGCTCTAGACGTCCCGAACTCAACAGGAGAGCTGTTCCGGGGTGGTGGAAAAACCCTGCTGTTGAGCTCGGGAACGTCAGTGCGGATCAGATGACGGATCAGATGATGGTGTCAAGTGTCCCGCTCTTTGCTTGGTCGAGCAGGCCGCCGAACTGCTCGGGGCTCATCCGGACCTGGGAGCCGAAGTCATCGGTGAGTACGATGCGCTGCTCGGGTGGAGCGGATTCGTCGATGAACAGTTGCGGGCAGTCGGGCTTGCCGCAGCCGCAGTTAATCGGGCAGAAGGTGGCGAGCGGCTGGGCAGTGGTGATATCGAACATGGTGGACCTCCGGTGTCTTTGCCTGACCACCTGAATGTACTTGCCTAGCTACGATTCGGCAGACCCCCTCATCGGGTGGCAACCGCGGGTAACCTCTTGACACGGACCTGGAGGACGAGATGGAGCAGTGTGCCACCTGCTGGCCGGCGCAGCCGCGAGACACGCGCTCGCGCACCGCGGTGTTCCGGATCCTGCGCGACGCTGGCGTGAGCCAGCTTCGCATTGCGCGCGCCACCGGGCAGCGGCAGTCGGAAGTCTCCGAGATCATCTCCGGCCGCCAGGTGCAGTCCGCCGCGGTGCTGGAGCGGATCGCCGACGGGCTGGGGGTGCCCCGGGGCTGGCTGGGCCTGGCGTACGACCCCGACCTCGGACCGGAGCCGGCGTGCCAGGATCTGGCCCGCGAGCTGGCGACGCTGCGCAGCGCAGCGTGACTCACGACGACAGGCAGGCCGCCACGGCGGCGCTGTGGGGGTTGGCCGACTACTCCGGCCTGGCAAACCTGATCGATCCGGCGGCGGCCGCGCTGGTCGACGCGGCCGCACCGGGAGCGGGCGATCGCGTCCTCGACGTCGCGGCGGGCACCGGCAATGTCGCGGTGCGAGCCGCCGCGCGCGGTGCGCAGGTCACGGCCTGCGACCTCGCCCCGCGCATGGTGGCGCTGGGTCGGGAACGTACCGGGCCCGGGGTGACGTGGATCGAGGCGGACGTCGAGGATCTGCCGCTGCCCGACGCCACCGTGGACGTCGCACTCTCGGCCTTCGGTGTGGTCTTCGCGCCCCGGCCCGAGGTGGCCCTGGCGCAGCTGCGACGGGTACTGGTGCCGGGCGGGCGGCTCGGCCTGACGGCGTGGACCGTCGACGGCTGCATCGCTGGGCGGGCCCGCATCGTCCGGGAATTCGTGCCCCCCAACCCAGCTTCCCCCGACACGCTGAGTTGGGGCGATGCTGAGGTGCTGGAACACCGGCTGGCCACCTGGTTCACCGACGTGCGGATCGAGCGCCGGTCGCTGCCCTGGCATTTCGACTCCGGCGCGGCGATGACCGCGTTCCTGGCCGCGCACGCACCGGCCCACGTCGCCGCCAAGCGGGCAGCCGGTGATCGGGCCGACGAGATGGTCGCCGCGATCGAGCGGCACGCGGCACCCGACGGCGGCCCGGTGCGGCTTGAGGCGGAGTACCTGCTGGCGCAGGTACTCCGCTCGTGAGTGCGTGACAAGCGTTACCCACTCACGAGCTCAGCAGGCCAGGAATGGCCTGCTGAGTCACCGGCGGGCCGAACGCGGTGCCGCGCGCAGAGTCGGCTCCGACGTCACGCCACCACTGCGCCTGCTCGGCGCTGTCGATTCCGGCAACGACGACGGCGGTGCCGGTGCGGCGCATCAAGGGCACCAAGCCGATCAAGGCGGAGCCCATCACCGAATCGGGCTGCGCGGCCATCCGCACCAACCGGCCGGCCAGTTCCACTCCCTGCACCGGTAGGGATTCCAGCAGGGCCAGGTTCCCGAGCGCCTGGCCGTACCTGGTGAGTACGGTGTGCACCCCGATGTCGGCCAGCGTGCCCACGTTGTCCTCCGCGTCGCCATGCCCCGCGACGACTACCTCCACCGGCATCCCGAGCTGGATGTCCTCGGGCCGGAGCTGGCTCGCCTTCAGGGCGCTGTGCACCACGGCCACCAGGTCGGGGTCCTGGGCCAGATACGTCGTCAGATCGACGCGTACCGGCGGCACTGCGAAACCGAGCTGGTCACGCCAGCTGCGGAGCTGCTCGCAGGCTTGCTCCAGCATCCACGGTCCGATCGACAGCACCAGACCGGTCTGCTCGGCGTGCGCGACACAATCGTCGTGCGCCACGGCACCGCGCTCCGGATGATCCCAGCGCAGCAACGCCGCCAGCGCCACTGTTCGGCCGGCGTCGGCCGCGGCGGGATCGAGCCGCACCATCGGTTGGTAGGAGAGCGTGACCTGCCCGCTCTCCCATGCCTCGGGCATGGCGGTGGCCAGCGCATACCGGGCCCGCTGCTCGGCGTCCGCGGGTGGATCGTAAAGTCCCCACTGCCCGCGCCCGGTTCGTTGGACCCGATGCAGCGTCGCCTCTGCGGCGCGGATCAGCTCTTTGGCATCAGTCTCCCCGGCCGTGCGTCGCACAACACCGACGCAAGCAGAGACGGCCAGCCCGCGGCCGGCGAGGTAAACCGGCTCGGACAGCTCAGCGTTGATACTCGCGGCGAGGGCGGCGGCGTTGGGAGTGGTCGGCGATTCCTCGATGAGGATCGCGAACTCGTCGGCGTCGAACCGGGCGACTATGGCGCGCTCCCCGGCGACCAGCGCCTGGAAGCGCCCGGCGACCGACCTCAGCAGTAAGTCACCGACACCCTGGCCGAGGCCGTCGTTGACGACCGCGAAACCATCCAAGTTGATCTTGCAGAGCATGACGGGGGCGCTGCGTTCACGCTCGAGCAGCGCTTCGAGATGGATCGCGAAGTGCAACCGGTTGGGCAGCCCGGTCAGCAGGTCATGCAGCGACTGGTGGCGCACCCGCTGCTCGAGCAGCTGCCGGTCGGTGAAGTCCTCGACCATCGTGACGTGGTGTGTCATGCTGCCGGCCGCGTCGCGCAGCACCGACACGGTCAGCGCGACCGAGGTGGTGTCCCCGTTCGCGGCGACGAGCTTGACCCGGTTCTGGAAACGTTCCCGCGTGCCGTCGCGCAACGCCTGGTACGCGGCTGCCAGCAGGGCCGCGTCGTCGGGATGGAAGAGTTCACTGACTTCGCGAACAGCGAGCTCGTCGGACGTGTAGGACAGCATTGCAGTCAGCGCACCGTTGGTCTGGGTAATGGTGCCGTCCAGCCGGCTGATCAGCATGCCCATCGGGGCGGCGGCGAACACCGTCCGGAACCGGGCCTCGTCCCGAGCGAGGACGCGATGGCGCAGCGCCGTGCTGTATCCGGAGACCAGCGCCCCGAGCTGGGAAGCGACCCGGCTGATCAGTCCTTTCACGGTGCACAATTCAGGTTGCCGGGGCAGCGCCTGCCCGAGGAGCTCCACGGTGCGACCCAGGCTCTGCTCACCGGTAAAGCCCTGCGCCACGAGGTCGGCACCGGCTTCTGCCGCGGATTCCGGGGAGAACCACGGCTGCCCCAGCGCGTCGACCAGGTGGTCGACCTGCTCACGAAGATATTCCTCGACCCACTCGCCCGGTTGCGGTACCTCGGCGGTCGGGAGCAGCGCATCGGCCCAGGCACGGGCCAGCTCCATCCGCGAGAAAGGCAGGGCCGAACCACTCATCTCGCTTTTGCTCACCTCGTTCAGCGTCCCCAGCAGCATCGATCGACCCGACGCTGGCGCTAGTGTACCGGCCGCTACCGCGCTGACCTGGTTGTTCTTGCCTGGTTGTTCTTGGCACCAGGAGGTTCCGAGCGTAGCGGGCGCCCGTACTCTGCCTACTCGTGCGAGTCCTCGTCATCGGCGCCGGCGCCCGCGAGCACGCGCTGGTGCTGGCTCTGTCCAGCGATCCGGCGGTCACGGCCCTGGCCTGCGCTCCGGGCAACGTCGGCACCGCGATGCTCGCTGAGCAGCACGGTGCCGACGTCACGGATCCTGCCGCGGTCGCGCACCTGGCGACGTCATGGTCGGCCGACCTGGTCGTGATCGGCCCCGAGGGGCCGCTGGTGGCCGGTGCCGCCGACGCGGTGCGCGCGGCCGGAATCGCGTGTTTCGGCCCCTCGGCCGGCGCGGCACAGATCGAGGGATCCAAGGCGTTCGCCAAGGATGTGATGGCCGCCGCCGGCGTGCCCACGGCGCGCAACGAGCTGGTGGATAACCCGGCCCGGCTGGACGCTGCACTGCACCACTTCGGACCGCCCTGGGTGGTCAAGGACGACCGGCCGGCCGCGGGCAAGGGAGTCGTGGTCACTGCGGATCTTGAGTTGGCCAGGGTGTACGCGTTGACCCTGCTCGACGGCGGCCATCCGGTGCTGCTGGAGTCCTACCTGGATGGGCCGGAGATCTCGCTGTTCTGCCTGGTTGATTCCAGTGCTGTGGTCCCGCTGCTGCCCGCCCAGGACTTCAAACGGGTCGGCGACGGCGACGTGGGCCCGAACACCGGCGGGATGGGCGCCTATGCCCCGCTGCCCTGGATTTCCGACTCGTTGGCCACCGATGTGGTGGCGCGGATCGTGCAGCCCGTAGTCGATGAATTGGACCGGCGCGGCAGGGGATCTTTCGGGGGATTCTCCGGCTTGCTCTACACCGGCCTGGCCCTCACCGCCGACGGCCCGCAGGTGATCGAGTTCAACTGCCGCTTCGGCGACCCGGAGACCCAGGCCGTCCTGGCGCTGCTGCGCACACCGCTGGCCGGGCTGCTCCATGCCACCGCTACAGGTGCGCTGTCCCGACAGCCGCCGCTGCGCTGGGATCCGGGGGCGGCGGTGGCCGTCGTGGTGGCCGCCGAGGGATACCCGGGCATCCCGCGAACCGGAGACGTGATCACCGGAGCGAATGGTGCGGGAGTGTTGCATGCGGGTACCCGGCGCCGCGACGACGGCGCCGTCGTGTCGGCCGGTGGACGGGTGCTCACGGTGATCGGAACGGGCGTCGATCTCAGCGCCGCCCGAGCGCAGGCTTACCAGCGCGTCGAGCAGGTGCACCTGTCGGGTGCGCATTACCGCAGCGATATCGGTCTGCACGCGACGCGCCGAGAGTCTTGGGCTCCTGGTGAGGGGCTGACGCGATAGCCTCCCGGGCGATCACTGCGGAAGAAGTGGGGCCGAGCAAGACGATGGTGATATGCGACCGCCAAGGCGACGAACTACTGCTGTCGCTGTCGCCGGAAGGCGTCCGCTTCCTGCGTGAACAGTGGTCTTGGCTGCGCGAACTGGTTCGCTGGCAGCTCGGCGGTTGCAACGAGGATCCGTTGTCCCAGCTCACCGGACTGCCGGTGCCCGCCGGCACAATCGACGGTCGGCTGGCCTACGTCGTGGACTACTGGTGCGGCACGGAGGAGACCGGTCCGGTCCGCAAGGTCTGGGAGGGCTGGGTCCTGCACGACCTGGAGCACAGCCTGACCCGGGTGCTCGGCACGCTGCCCCGCCGCGGCGGCGTGGTCCAGCTTCCCGGCCAGGGTTATCCGGCCGCCGCTGAGTGGGGTTGGATGCTGGAGACACTGCACGTGGTGCTGGACGTCTCCGGTCGGGTGAGCACCCATGGTGCACCGGAACGCATGCTGCCGCCGCCGCCGTCCGCCCAGGACACCGACAGCTACCGGCGCAGCCTGCGCTGGTTGGAGATGGTGCTCGACGCGCTGACGCAGGCAGGGCGGGCCACCCCGGCCAGCACCACCGACTGACCTCCCGTGTGCCGTGCCGTGGTGCCCGGTGTGCACGATCGCAAGCATCATGCGGTCGCGACCACGCTTCATCGCCGCAGCACCTCGACGAAGCCGGCAGGGTCGGCTCCTGCGTGTTGCCCGCAATGACGTCGGCAATCATGCCGCGTACCCCGAACCGGTGATTGTGGCACTGCTTCCCGGAAAGAACCCAGGGCACACCCGACCGCCTCGCCATCCTCCTGATTGACTGTAGCGACCATCCTCTCGGTGCCTGTGGATACCGAACCCGTCCTCGGAGAACATTCTTCCCGCAATTCGACGGGTTCATCGACGCCGTCGTCACCCTCGGTAGGATCGCCTTCGGAACCGAGATCCGGCCCTGGACGGCGTGCACCACAGCCCGACACGCCGGGGGCGGGTACCGGCGTGCAACCGGGTGCGGCCCGCGCCCCGTCGAGGGAAGCAGCCGAGGCAGGTACCGGCACGACCGACGAGAGATCCGAGTGGACCAGCGCGACGAGCAGGAGTTCGCGGACTACTTCACAGCCCGGCGTGATGCCGTGCGCCGAACCGCCTACCTGATCTGTGGCGACTGGCACCGCGCGGACGACCTTGCGCAGACCGCGTTCGTGGCGCTGCACCGGCGATGGCGCAAGGTTCGGGACAAGGGCGCGCTGGATGCCTACGTCCGGCGCACACTGGTACGGGCCGCGATCGATGAGTCCCGCCGTCCGTGGCGGCGGGAGCTCGCCGTCGACGTGCTGCCCGAACCCGCGGCGGGCGCGACGGGATCCGACGCGGTGGGCGACACGGTGGCCAACCGCTCGGCGTTGGTCGACGGCCTGCAGCGGGTGCCGCCCCGGCAGCGGGCAGTGTTGGTTTTGCGGTTTCTGGAGGGCCAGTCGGTGACGGCCGTGGCCACCGCACTGAAGTGCACTGAGGGCACCGTGAAAAGCCAGACGGCCCGCGGGCTGGACACCCTGCGCGCCGCGCTGGGTGACGCGTTGGACGACCTGCGAACCGCGGGTTGACGGCGCCCGAGGAGGTGGCAGTCGGTGGATGAGCAGCGCCTGAGTCAGGTGTTCCGGGACGCGGTGGAGGAGCCACCGCCCGCGTCGTTCGGGCACCACGACGTGGTAGCCGCATCCCGTCGCGCCACCACTCAGCAACGCAGCATGCTTGCGGGCGGCACACTGCTGGGCGCCGCGGTGCTGGCCGGTGGGCTGGTGGGTGGTGGGCTGGTGGGTGGTGGACTGGTGGGTGGTGGACTGGTGGCCGATGACCAGGGAATGCCGAGTGCGGGCGATGCCGCATCGGCACCCGGCCGGGAGACCGATCCCGGCACGCTGAGCACCCTCGATGTCCGCCGCTGCGGGCCGATCGACGCGGAACTGGTGACGGACCTGAAGGCCCTGCTCGCCAACCGCGGCAGCGTGGCATCCGGCCCGGCCAGTGAGGTACCTGAGCAATGCCCACCTGGATCGCGGGCGGCTGCGGTGCCGGTGACCGGCGGGGTGCTGTCTGTACTGCTGGTCGAGCCCGGACCGGTGGGGCTCGCCAGACCCGACGACGGGGCTCGCGTCTACTCCGTACCGTGGGAGGGCGGACGCACGCTGACGGTGATCTCGACGCCCGGCACGCCGGGGCAGCCGGCTCCGCTGGCCGATGAGGTTCCCGGTCTGGCGCGGGATCTGGCGGCTGCCTTGTGAGTGCGTAACAGTGTTTATGTAACAGTGTTACGTTACTCAATCGCGCTCACGAACGTTCATGC
>JBOHHF010000236.1:0-2336 GCA_050700495.1 Pseudonocardiaceae bacterium | reverse complement strand
GATGACGCCCGCAAATCGGGCGTCATCTTGACCAAACAACGATCAGGGAACGGGTCAGCACCGTCCCGTGGACTAGCTTCCGTGGCCGGCGTGTGCTCTCTCAATCCCACCGCCGACCCGGTCAACGTTCGTGGTCAGCGCACTAGCCGATGGCGGGTGGCGGAGGAGGAGGATGGGCGCGTGTCGCGCCGTTCTGTACTGCACGGTCAACGGGGTGTGCAATAACACTAATGGCCTCGGCCGCCTGGGCCTGCATCCAGGTGAGGCCGACCACCGGCAGATCACCACCTGGCCATCCGGCCTGGGCGCAGGTAAGCGGAGTACGAGCGCACCACAATCCCTGGTCTGCGGTGTCTGAGTCGATGCGGACCCACTCCAACTCACCCGGGTTTACCCTGGGAAGCGCTCGGGCAGCAGGAACGATCGTCCCGACCGCATAAGTGCCGCTACAGCACTACAGTCCCGATTTCACCATAAGTCTTAGTCTGGTTACTGTGAGCGTCCGTGGTTTCTGATCAAGTATGGTTACATCGCGTCACCTCCTTTCGGTTGATCGTGGTCAGGTCGGCGCGGCCTGGGCGGCGAGTCTGGACCGCCAGTGGTACCATCGGGCGATTCCCTGGTGTCGTCTGCGCCATCGTGACCAGCGCAGATGAAATGCCATCCGGGCTGTCGAGAGTCCCGCGTTCGCGATCTCGACCAGACGCAGTATCTCGGGCAGCGTCAGACGGATACAACCAATCTGTGAGGGACGCGGCTGGTCCGGACGAATCGGGATCATAGAATCACCGAGGGGAATCATCAGATCGTCGTGGGCATGGGGTGACCGGTCAGGAATCGGCTGCGGGCAGGACGACGAACGGGTGGGGATCTTCTCGGCAAAGAGTGCGTCGCTGTCGCGGTGATTGGTCTCGGAGTACTCAGTATTGGATGAGGACGCGGAGATACTGTCCAGACGTGCCCGCAGCGCGTTCGCTTTCAGCATGGTCAGTCCGCACAGGACCGTGTGGTGCTGCACGCTGGTCCAGGTCCGGTACTGGTTGTGGTCCCAGCCCAGGGGTCCTTTTGCCGTGGCGGTCGTCTCCTCCGCCGGCCAGCGCCGCCCGGCCATCAACACCAGAGTGGACAACGTCGGGCTGATCGGGGAACCCTTCGGCACATAACAGTACACAAACGACGTCTTGTCGGGAATGCCGGTATCCGTGCCCTGAGTGCTGTCGGTGGTGGGTGTCCCGGGTGAGGGCAGGGGGCGGCGGGTCAGCAGAAAATTCTCAGGGGTACCGGCTTCGATCATCGTCCACTCATACCACTTCGGCCCGTTCAGCCCTGGCTCCGCGGACCGGACCTCGACGTGCTCCTGGGCGCGTCGGGCCAGGTCATCGGCCCTGCACCGGGCGCCGGCGCAGATCGGGACGAGGAAATCCTTCGGCACGAAGTAGGCGTAGGCCTCACCGTTGGTTTCGTGGTCTTCTCGCAATGCCCGGTACCGGCCGTATACTTCGTCGCCGGCCGCCCAGGTGAAGCGGACACCCAAGTCGCGCAGTTCCTGGAATTTCTGGCGAGCGATCTGTGGTTTGGTCTGGAAAACGGTCTTTTCGGGAATACCGGCGGTGGTGCGGCGGGCTTGGCCGGTGGCTCCGTCTCCGGTGAACCAGTCCTTTTTCGGCAGGAACAGTCCGTGGGCGATCCACGTTGCGGCCTGGGGTGTGACGTAGCTGAGAAACACCGAAGTGACACAGTTGGCTTTCCGGCCGACGCAGCCGGCCCATTGTGTTCCGATGCCGACGGTGTGATGGCCTCGTTTGAGCTGGGCGGTCTCGTCGACAGCGATGCCCGGGCCGAGTGGGTCATCAGCGGGGCACAGCAGCAACCGCGGGACGCAGGCGGCGATGCGGTTCCAGATCTCATCGTGATCCCACTGGTTCTCTGAGATCAGCGACTGGAATGGCCCCGGGGTATCGTGGCCGGCTTTTTCAGCCAGCTCCCAGCATGTCTTGACCGGGGTGTCACAGGCGGTGAGAGCCTCAGCGTAGTCGGTAGCCTTGCACCAGGTGCGGCGCTGGGCGAACACACCCGCGAAAGTCTGGGTGAACTCAGTATCGATCTGGTTGCTGACCGTCCGCAGATTGCCTATACTGATCGTGGCGACTGTTTCTTCTGTTTTTGTGTTCACACGCGAAACGATAGAGACAGTCGCCTTCGTCGCGCAGGATCACACCTGCCCCCACTGTAACATCGAGTGACGACAACTGATCGGTCCAGACCGAAACCGGGAGAACAGCCCATCACTTTCCGTCCCACCACAGTCACCCTCCGACAAACCCGGACTGTAGTGT
>JBOHHF010000235.1:0-5864 GCA_050700495.1 Pseudonocardiaceae bacterium | reverse complement strand
CCGGCCTGGTTGTGCTGGCCGCCGCGGTAGCGCCAGCGGCGTTGCGCGATGCCCCACAGGCAGGTGGTGGCGGGCAGGTCCAGGAAGATCACGTGGGTGGCTCGCTGGAGCCTGATGGGCAGGGTGGAGGCGTAGTTGCCGTCGATCACCCAGGTGTCGGCGGCGACGAGTTCGGCTTGCACCGCGGCGAACTTCTCGGGCGGCAGCGTGCTCCACTCGTCGTCGTAGTAGACGGCGTCCAGATGGGTGATCGTGGTGCCGATCGCGGCCGCGAGACGACGGCCGAGGGTGGTCTTGCCGCTGCCCCCGCAGCCGATGATCGTGATCCGCTGCATCTGCTGCATCTGCTGCATGGGCGGCAAGGGTATCGATCGGTTGGTGGTGAGGGGGCGAGACGCGCGGGGATACCGGAAAGGGGGGCCATGGTGATGCGGACGCTCCGGAGGTGCGCAGCGGCAGGGTGAGCGTGAGTGTCGCCGTCACCGTGCCACCCCGGGGGCCGGGATCGCCTGGTCGAGCAGCTGGGCCAGGACGGGCAGCTGCCGCGATAGCCGGAAGGGGGCCAGGTGGTGCAGGCACCGCCCGATCAGCTCGGCGTGCCCGGGGCCACCGGCGATCGCGGTCAGCCAGGGCAGCACGGCACGGGCTTGGTCGGCATCGCGGGCGATCAGCTCGGGCGGCACCGGCCAAGCTGTTTTTGGACAACGCCGACCGCGGCGCCAACGCCGCTAACGACGTCCTCGTGGAAGAGCTGCTGACACGACGGCGGGCGATCCAGGCGCTCGCCAACCCCACCAGCGGTCGATGACGATCCACAGCCAACGCGGCGGCCTGCCGGAAACGACGCAGCGCTTTCTGGCTGAGCTGCCCCGGCACGGTGATCCGGTCGGTGCGGTGTGGAACCGCCTCGGCGAGCTGGAACGCGCGGGCAACGACCCGACACTGGTCGACGCGCTACGTGCCGTGCTGCTGCCGCACCAGCCACCTCGGTATGGGCGGTGCCCCGCGTGCCCTAAACGGTGCTGGCGTCGCCGCCGCTGGCCCTGCGCGGTGTGGTGCCGGGCGCACCTGGCGCTGTTCAGCCCGTGGTTGGGAACCACGCAGCGTCCGACAAGCCAGGGCGTCGCCAGTGTCCGAGGTGCGCGTCGTGGGTGATCCCCGGGTGGAGATCGAGGCGGTGTGCGAGGTGCACGGTGGTTCGGGCCGTCTGGTGATCAGGCGGGAGGGCGATCGGGTGGTGCTGGACGGGCACGCGGATGAGTGTTGTGTGTTCTCGCTGCCCGGCCCAGCGGTGACGTTGTTGTTCGATGTTCTCGGGGAGTGGCTAGGGTGAGCGGCCCAGCGACCGGTCCCGCCGATCTTGACCTGCGCCCGTCCTGCGGTGGCACTACCGGTGTGCAGCCGTGCACCAGTACCCCGCCGACAGTCAGCGGCCCCCCGGCGCGGTGGGTACTGGCTGGTGGCCGGGCGCATCTGCTGGCAGGTGAGCGTCCCGGGGGTGTTCTGGTGGCGCGCTGCGGACATCGGCTGCCGATGGGGGTGCTTCAGCATGAGCGGTTGCCGAGCCGTTATCTGTGCCAGGAATGCTTCACGGCTTACCTGCTTCCCGAACCCGGTTCGGGCGTCAAACTCCGATCGGCCACCGGTACAGCGACGCCCCCCAGTCGGCTCCCGGCGGTCGGTCGGCCCCCGATCCTGCTCCCCTCCCGAGCCCGGCTGGCCACCGGCCGCACCGGCCACTGTCGGTTCCTGGTGGCCAGCCGGAACCACACCCTCCCGTAACCGATGTCGCACCACCGGATCACACCCACCAAGTCACGGATCGTGGTGATCCGGTGCCGCCGCTGCCGCGCTGGGCTCGGTGCCCGACCGATCACCACTTGCACCTGCTCACACCGGGTGAGGTCGAGGCCGCCGGTACCGAGGGCCACGGCCGCGCTGGGTGCGGGCGGCTGATCCCCACTGCAGGCTTGACGATCAACGGTCGTTGTGCGCCAGGACCTCGCGGACGTAGGTTTCCAGCCGGTCATGCAGTGGATGACTGGGGTCGGTGCGGATCGAACGCCAGTAGGGATCGAGCGAGAGCACACCCCACAAGTCGACGGACACGATATGACGGCGGGGATCGGCCGGCGTTCGACCGGGGCGTTCACCGTTCGAAACCCATGTAGATGTCTTTGCCGGTGCGCCACTGGCCTTTCCTGAGGAACTGCGGGTAGATGTGCTCCTCGGCCAGCACTTCTTGCGGGGTGAGGAACCTCATGTGTTCGACGGGGCCGTCGAGATCGGCCCAATCCTGGTCGAGTTCACCGGATTCCAGGTGAGCGAGGAAATAGCACTCCACCTTGTGCCGCTGGTGGTTGACTTCCCAGTATTCGAAGACGTGCACCAGCTCTCCGGCGGTGACCTGGAGTCCGGTTTCCTCGTGGACCTCTCGGCGGATGCAGTCGTGCAGCGATTCGCCCGGTTGCAGGCGTCCGCCGGGTGTGTACCAGATCCGGCCGTCGTGTGAGACGAGCAGCAGGTCGTCGCCGTTGGTGATCAGGGCACGCGCGGTGACCTGGATTTCGAACTGCTCCGCGCCGGCGCTATCCATGGTGTCCTTCCCCCTGGGTGGTCATCGCCTACTGACACTCCTGGCCGATGTCCAGGTCGAGCAGCGTTGTCGCGTCGCAGCGGGCGGCGGGCGGGGGTGCGACGCCCCCGGTGCCGACGGTCAACGCGGTCAGGATCAGCCGCATCCCGAACGCCGCCGTCGGCAGGGTGCTGGTCTGCTGATCGACCGCCGCCATGAACGCCGCGAGTTTGGCGTGTTCGGGATCGCCTTTCGGCAGGTCGATCCGGTATGCCTGCGCGTCGTCCCAGGTGACGACCTGGTGGGGGTGCTGCGGTGGTTGCGCGGATCGCACGAGGATGCTGTTGCGCCAGCAGTCCAACCGGATGTCGCCGAGGCGGCCGCGCACGATCAGGTAGTCCTCGGGGCGGCTGAGGCACCAGGACGATTTGACGAGGGCTTGTTGGCCGGTTGGGAATGCCAGCTGCATGGTGATCTGGTCTTCGACCTGTTGGGTGAGGGTTCCGCCGTCCAGGCATCGGCGCCGCTGGATCGCCTGGGTCACCGAGACAGTGGCCGCAGCCAGGGTGGTGCCCGTGACGGCGAGCAGCCTGGCCAGGGCGTAGGGCAGGGTGTCCAACGAGGGGCCGGCTACGGCGGCACGGCTGTAGTACCAGTTGGATCGCGGCGGGCCGGGCACGTCCACCAGGGAGATGAACTCCATGGGCCTGCCGATGATCGACGTCCGAACCAGGTCGGCGAGCGCGGCGAGAGCGGTCTGGTCCACCAGCGGTAAGGCCAGCACCACGTGATCGGGGTGAGCCGCCGCCGCGGTTTCCAACTCGTCGAGCTCCATCACCGAGGTGGCGATCGGCTTCTCGATCAGCACATGCTTGCCTGCTGTCAACGCCGCGACGGCGTCCTCGGCGTGCCGAGCGTGCGGTGTGCAGACGAGCACAGCGTCCACATGCGGGTCCTCCAGCAACGCCGCACGGTCTGCGTAGGCGCGGGCGTTGGGCCACAGCCGCAGCGCCGATTCGCGTGAGGCGGCCGACGGGCTGCACACGGCGGCGACATCCAGGCCCGGCAGGACGCGGGCCTGACGGAGGAAAGCGTGGCCGATCATGCCGCATCCAAGCACACCGAGTCGTAGCGTATGCGCGGAATTCATCGCGTTTCCCCGCCGTCGATGGCGGCCGCGGGATCGAACGGGCTGATGGTGCCCGTGTCCTCGAGCAGGACCGCGTGTCGTTCGAAGAACTGCGATGTCCCGGCGTGGTGTTTGATCGGCTCTCCCAGCGGTTGGCCGAATACCCGTACACCGCCATGTGTTTCGTAATAGCCCCGCAATCCGGGGTGCCGCAGTTGGTGACCGTGTAACCGCGGCACCAGCGGTGATGCCAGCCGGTCGAGGTTGGCCGGGCGGCTGTCGCCATCGAGGAGGCCCAGCAGCGACGTGTGGATCCGGTCGACAGGGCTTGCTGTGGTGTCCAGCCGCCGCAACAGGCCGACGGTCAGCTGCGGGGCGTGGCGGCGGTAGAACTCGGCGAGCGCGTCGAGGAAGTCGTTGCGATACCACTGATGCTCGAATTCGCGGTCCATCTTGTCGCGTCGGCGGCGCAGTGAAGTCGAGACGGTGGTTGTGATCAGCACGACCACTGTCGCCCGCGTCAGCTGGGCGCGAATGTGGTCATCGAACAGGCGCAGGGCGTGGCGGTAGCGGCTCGACTCGCCGCTGGTGACTGCGGTGGCGTAGCAGTAGGCCAGGACGCTGAGGTAGCTGCGGTCGAACACGGCCAGCGCGGGCCGCTGCTGTGGGGCGAGGTGAGCGGCGAGGCGGTCGCGTCGCAGTTCGCGGCGCAGGTACCAGTCGGTGACGTCGTCGAGTGGCCGGTCGCGCAATGTGTCTCGTTCTGCGGCAGAGGGGTTGGTTTCGGGAACGGCCAGGCAGTCTTCGGCGAGGGCGGCGGCGAGGGTAACCATGATCGAGGTCTTGCCCGCGCCGGGAAGCCCTTCCAGGTACACGGTGGCGGTCATGGGGTGGCTCCGGGTGGTGAGGGGGCGCTCCAGCTGCCGGACTCGCAGGACGCCGCCCGGTAGAGGGCGTGGACCGTGGCGTGGTCGGCGGTGGCCTGGGCGACCGGATACAGCGGTGCTGTGGCGGGGTCGTGAACCGCGTCGGCGAGGTTGGTCAGGAACGCGGCCACGGTGATGCGGTCCTCGTCGAGCGGCAGCAACGGATACGGGTTGTGCCACTTGGTGATACACGCATCATCGGCCAAAACGGCGATCTCGGCGGGGACTTCGATGCCGTCGATGACCCGGGTGCGGCGCTGCACCCGGTAGTGCCGGGTGTGGGGGTTGTCCGGGCCGGCGAGAGCGACCAATTCCTCACCCCACGCCGCGCCGTGGGTGCCGGTGAATCCGGCGACGCGGCGGGCGCGGATCGGGGACTCGTAGTTCAGCCACGACCAGTGGTAGGCGGCGATGGTGTCGTTGTCGAACTCGACCAGGGCGTGCTGGACGCGTTCGCCGTCGAAGAAGACGCCGCGGTGGGTGACGTGGTCGACCAACGGCAGGTCCCGCTGCATCGCGAGCACCCTTCGCGGTGCAGCGGGCCAGTCGAGGTAGGAACGCAGCAGGCTGATCCCGTGATACTCGTGGCCGACGCCGTCAGTGAACGCGTACCGGATATCGCCGAACACGCCGCGGCGGATCAGGTCGCGTTTGAGTAGTTCGACCGGGCGCTGGTGATACTGCTCAGCGACATCTGTGTAACCGGTCCGGCACAGCAGGATCTCGGCCACACCGGCGGCGGCCTCGGGATCGGCGGCCAGCGGAGTCTCCAGCAGCATCGGCCGATCCCATGCCCCGAGCAGGCGGTACAAGTCGGGGTTCTGCGACCAGGACACACAGGCGACCAGCGCATGCACGCTCGGATCCTCCAGCAGCGCGGCGACATCATGGTACGCGGCGGCGCGAGCCGGGTCGCGGCCGCAGACGCCGGTCAACCGGATTCCCGGCAGCATTTCCACCAGCGGTCCGTAGACCGTGCGGAACCGGGTTCCGGTGCCGATGATGGCGACGCCGATCTCCGGTGAGGTTGTCGTCATCGGGCCTCCACCGGCGTCCAGCTGCCCTCGGTGCGTGCCGACGTGGCCGCGGCGGTCGCTACGGCGAGGCTGCGCAGCTGGTCGTCGAGCGAATGTGGTGGTGTCGCACCGGTTTCCACGGCGTGCTCCAGGGAGCGGTAGGCGCCGAGGACGCCGTCGGGAACCCACGCTCCCGCGCACCGCTCGTCCTCGACGCG
>JBOHHF010000234.1:0-6777 GCA_050700495.1 Pseudonocardiaceae bacterium | reverse complement strand
GTGCCCCGGGTCAAGGGCCGCGTCGCGGTCGCGTAGCGACGGTTCTGTGTGGGGCTAGGGGTCCCCGCGCAGGTTCGCCCTTGACCCGGGGTGCGACGGAGAGACAATCAAACCGAGGGTGAGGGGGGTAGACCGCAGCGGGCCGGTGGGGTCGGTAGGCGGGTCGTAATCGGTGCGTCAGTCGGCGGGACCGCCAGCGGCTAGCACCGACGAGAGCAGCACTCACCGCGCTGCCACCCTCACCCGGCACAAGGCCAAGCTCGGAAGGAGCGCCGGTGGTCAAGGGCGCCGAAGGCGTCGTGCGGCGATTCCGTTTTGTGGGGCTAGGGGTCCCCGGTGAATCGGAACCCTTTACTCCCGGTGCGACGGAGAGACAATCAGGCCGACATGGGGAAGGGGGTGGTCAGCCCCTGTGCGGGCTTGCCGATCGGGTGACGACGCCCTCTCAGCTGTCCTGGTCGGGGGGTCGGGCCCATCGGTTAGCGGTCGAGCTTGGGATGCCGGTTAGCTCTTCAATCCGGCGGTAGGAGAGGCCGAGGTTGAGTAGGGCCGCGATGACGGCGGCGCCAGCTTCGGTGTTGACGTGGCGGCGACGCCACGCCTCGGTCGCGGCGGCGACGAGGTCAGCTTCGTTGAGTTGATGCTGTTGACGGTCGGGCAGTAGGTCGCGGAGCGCGTCGCGGACGTGCATGGGTTGACATCTCCTGTCCCAGTGTGGGACGGTCAGTCTACTCCGTCCCAGAGTGGGACAGAGCTGCGGGCTCCGGTGGGGAGCAGCCCTACCAGGGCCCGCGCATCGATCGTGCTCGGTGAAGGGAGCTAAACGATGCCTACTCAGGGTACACACGGGTGCGCGACCTCTGCTGCTCTCGCAGATGGCCGGGTTGGCGGGGAAAAGCTTGCTGGTGCGGATCGGTCACCTGATTCCGGGGCGATGTTGCTGGCGGTCGGGCCTCACAGGGGTGAGTCGAACCCTGCTTCCGGCCGTGGGGGGCGTAGGCGGGTGACTGTCTTCGTAGGTCGCCTGTCGGAACTCGTCGGTGTGGCAGATGGTGAGCTGTGCGGGGACTGCCGCGGGGCGGGTATTGAGGTCGACAGGGATGGTTCTGTGAGCGGGCACGTCGGAGCGCTGGTGGTGTGCGTCTGCATGGGCCACGTTCGGTTTGGAACTCCGCGTTGACCCGAAGTGGGAGTCACTCACGTACCCCGCATCAACGGGTTTTACGCACTCCGGCACTTCTACGCCGCCACCCGGTGATACTCGGCACTGACGAGGACGACCAGCGTGTGACCATCGATTTCACTGGCAAGGTGAACATGCGGCTGATCATGCTGCCGCAACGAGCCGAAGCCAACGAGCTCGGCGGCGGCCTGCTCCGCGCCCAGTTCGCCTACCGGCTCACCCTGCCGGTCGACAACATTGAGGTCGATCCGCCTGCTACACGCCGTAATACACACAGTTCGGGGAAACGGGGAAGGGGAAACCGCTCGCGATGGGGCATGTCCAAGATCTTTGGTACACGACCGACAAAAAAACGTCTGAGAAAGCCCGGACATTGCTACACGGGAAGGGCAAACGATACCGCGTCCGCTACCGTGACCCTGCCGGCCGGGAACTTAGCAAATGCTTCCCGGATCGATGCAAAACACACGCTCAGGAGTTCCTGAACAGGGTAGAAAACGACAAACACACAGGCGACTACCGCGACCCGAGAGCAGGGAAAATCCTGTTGAGGGACTACGCGGGAGCGTGGCTGGCATCCCAGACCTTCGACGAATCAACCAGGGAAGCCATCACGGTCCGACTCCGGAACCACATCAACCCCCACCTAGGCCACCTGCAACTCGCGGAAGTCACCCCCGAGCACATCCGGAACTGGGTGAAAAAACTACACGACCACCCGCTCGCAGCGAACTACCGCGCAGTGCTGTTCACCCACGTCAGCACGATCCTCAATGCCGCCGTCGCCGACGGACGTATCCGCCATAACCCCTGCCAAGCACGCTCAGTCACCCGACCCCGCGCACCGGCCCACAAAATCACGCCCTGGTCCCGACAACGCATCCACGCCGTTCACACCACACTGCCGGACCGTTACAAGATCACGCTCACACTCGGGGCCGGATGCGGCCTACGCCAGGGGGAAGTGTTCGGACTAGCCGACACCGATATCACCGGAACCGAACTAGCAATCAACAGGCAGATCAAGATCGTGCGAGGAGTCCTGTGCTTCGGACCCCCGAAAGGCGGCCGAACCCGCCGGGTCCCCCTCCCGGCCAACGTGCTGCACGCGGTCCGCTCCCACCAGCAGCGCTACCCCACCGCACCCGTCTCCCTCCCCTGGCGCCACCCCCGGGGAAGACACCTCACGGCACATCTCATGGTGACCCGACCCAACGGTCGGGCACTCCACCGATCCACCTTCAACACCGCCATCTGGGGTAAGGCACTGACCAAAGCGGGTATCATCCGGCAACCCCGCGTCGATGGCTTCCACGCACTCCGGCACTTCTACGCCTCCGCACTTCTCGACGCCGGGGAATCGATCACCGCACTCGCAGAACACCTCGGCCACTCAGACCCAGCGTTTACCCTGCGCGTCTACACCCACCTCATGCCCACCAGCCACCAACGCACCTGCGAGATCATCAACCAACTGTTCCCTACCCACCGCAACGGCACACCGACGGCATGACCAGTACCACGATCAACGTTCGAGCAGGTCAGACGAGGGGACAGCGCAGAACTCGGTGATGTGGTGCCCGCTGGTCTCGATCGCCCCAGTGATCCGCGACGGGTGGGTCCGGGTATCGGGGATCGACCCCAAGGGCATGGAACTGGCCTACGGACGCGGGATCTTCCACCGCTACGCCGTCACCGGCACCGACGCCTTGGCCGTGCTCGATGACCTCATCGACACCATGAACACCCGCAAAACGGAGTTCGCCGGGCGGGTCCGCTCGGTGCCGATCAGCCCCAAGCATCCGCTGGAGCTGCTGGAGTTCGACGAGATCGGGGCACTGACACGCTACACCGACCGCAAGACCCGCGACGCGATCACCGAACGAGTGGCCCTGCTGACCACCCAAGGTCGGGCGCTGGGGTTCACCGTGCGCGGCTATGTCCAGGAACCCACCAAAGACACCGTGCCCGTCCGGGAACTGTTCCCCCGCCGGATCTGCCTGCGCGTCTCCGCTAAATCCCACGTCGGGATGGTCCTCGGCGACCAAGCCTACGAACGCGGGGCCTGGGCCAACCGGATCACCGAAGCCGACGCTGGCACCGGCTACGTCTTCGGCGAAGGACTCCGCGAACCCCTCCGAGTCCGCGCCGGCTGGGTCCCCGACCAGACGATCAAGCAACTCGAAACGTTCGTCACCGGCCCCATCACCCACGACACCGCGGTACTGCCCTTCCCCACCACACCCACCCACCCCACCGGATCCACTCGCGGAGATGCCGCATGACCACCACTACTGCTGACCTGCTCGCTGCCCTCGGCGCTCACCTCGCCGCCTTCGAGCTACCCCTGATCGCGTCTGTTGTCGTGCGCGCTGAGATGCCGGCGCCGCAGCTGACCGTGCAGCTGACCGGCGAGGAACCATCCGCGATCGCCCAGGGACTGCTGGCCTGGGCCGACACCCTCACCGACGTCACCGCCGAAACCTGGCGCGTCCCCCGGAGCGACTCAGTGCACCTGTCGGTGACCGGACTACTGCCCGGCGGCGCCACCGTCTACGTCTACGGCGGCCTGCGGGTCACCGACTGCTGTCCCGGCGCCGGGCTCGAACCGAACGCCACCACAACCCTGCCGCTGCTGGCGCTGCGCCATCTCGCCACCCCCGAACAGGTGACCCTCTGATGCGCACCCCCGACCACAGCACCCTCGAAACCGCGCGGATGACCCGAGCACAGCGGGCCACCCTGCCGTTGAGCGCTGATGTCGCCCTAGCCCTGGCCGAACAGCACGGCGTCTGCACCCGGCCCCTGGCCATGCGCCGCATCGACACCACCACCGGCCGCGTCGAGGTTGTCCCCGTCCCCTGCGGATCCACCAGGGAAGACCAGTGCCAGCCCTGCGCGGAGAAAGCTCGCCGACTGCGGATGGCGCAATGCCGCGAAGGCTGGCACCTCGACACCGAACCCGTCACCGACCGCACCAAACCCACCGAGGAACACAAGGAACTGATGGCCGCACGCGCCGACCTCCTCGCCGCCTACGCCGAATGCAAGGCCATCGGCGATGCGCTGGTCTGTGAGCAGATCGCCGAATCTGTGGCCGACCTCGACACCGAACTCCGCGCGGCAGGGGTACGCGGACGGCTCGCCCCGCTCGATCCACCACCCAAACCGGTCAAGCGCTCGACCCGGCACCGACAAGACGCTCCAGACTTGCCCCGCCGGCCGATCGAGCGGCGCACAGTAGGGCGGGTGTTCGCCGGACGTTACCGGCCCTCGACATTCCTCACCCTCACCCTGGATTCCTACGGGCGAGTTGACAGTGACGGGGCCGCGGTGGATCCGGACCGGTATGACTACCGACGGGCCGCTCGGGACGCGATTCACTTCCCCGCATTGGTGGATCGTTTCTGGCAGAACACCCGACGTTGTGTCGGCTGGGACGTGCAGTACTTCGGCACCGTCGAACCCCAACAACGCGGCGCGCCACACTTCCACGCCGCCCTCCGCGGCACGATCTCCCGCGCCGAGCTGCGCGCGATCACCGCGGCGACGTATCACCAAGTCTGGTGGCCCCACCATGACCAGCTCATCTACGGCGGGGAGCGGCTGCCGGTCTGGGACGCGCGGGCCAAGGCGTTCACCGACCCCGACACGGGTACGCCGCTGCCGAGTTGGGAACACGCGTGTCAGGAACTCACCGAACCCACCCACGTCGTCCACTTCGGGACGCAGGTACACGTCAAGGGCATCCTGGGCGGCACCGAGGAAGCTGGCCGGCACGTCGGCTACCTGACCAAATATCTGACCAAATCTGTCGGACAGGCCGCCGGGCTGGGTGAGCACGCCACTGACGCCCAACGGGACCATGTGCGGCGGCTGCATGCTGAACTTCGCGTGACGCCATGCTCGCCACGGTGTGCGGTGTGGCTGCTCTACGGCGTCCAGCCCAAGGGCGCTCGGTATTCGATGACTCCCGGGCGGTGCAAGGGCAAGGCCCATCAACCCGAGTATCTCGGTATCGCCGGGCGCCGCGTGCTCGTGTCCCGGAAATGGTCCAACAAAACCCTCGACGACCACCGAAACGAACGCGGTGAATTCGTTCGGCAACTCCTCGAACGGGCTGGCATCCAACCTGCACACGGCCCTAGTGACGGGCCGTACCAGTGGGAACGCGCCGCACCTGCTGATCCCGACGTCCCACCCCGGCCGGTCCTGCTGCTGCACGCCATCGCCGAGCGGCAGCGATGGAAGGCCGAGTACGCCGCTGCCCAACTCGCCCTGGGCGACCCGCCATCCGAAAACTGTTCGGCAGCTGATGATCAAGCCGCGTGAGCAGGGGACAGGAGGACGGGCATGAACAACGTGACCCCGCTTCGGGCACCCGGCTCCCCGGTAGATGGGTCTGAGCGCTCCGCAGCCACAGAGGTCACGGTGAGCTGCCCGAGCCAACCGCCGACCTTGTTACCCGGCGCGGCGAGTGCGCTTCTGTGCATCCTGCGCGCGGTGGCAGAGTCAGACAGAACCTGCCGCGCACCTGGGCGCGAGCGGGCAGCTTGAACGGGAGGTTAGTGCGCTGTGTCGGACCAGGCCAACGAGTGGACTGTCCTGGATGAGCTGCTAGGCCTGGAAGCTGCCCCAGCACTGGACAACGGCGTAGGAGGGCTGGCGTTCTACGGCCGCTGCTCGACGGAGGACAACCAGGACCCAGAGACCTCACGGGCCTGGCAGCTCGGCAACGCCCGGAAATTCGTCGAACCGCTCGGCGGCCACATCGTCGCCGAGTACTTCGATATCGGCCAGTCACGTTCCGTCCCGTGGGAACGGCGCGACCTAGCGCTGCAACTGCTCGCCGAGTCGAAGAACCCGAACCGCGGTTGGTCGGGCGTTGTCGTGGGGGAGGGCACCCGTTGCTGGTTCGGAAACCAGTTCTCCCTGACCGCGCCACGGTTCGCGGCCTACGGCGTGGAGCTGTGGGTACCGGAGCTGGGCGGGAAGTTCGAGGAACGCAACCCGTCACACAAGATGCTGATGAGCGTGCTCGGCGGGATGAGCGAATCCGAGCGCCAACACGTCCAAGCCAGGGTTCGGGCCGCGATGGATGCCCAGGTGGTCAACGAGGGCCGCCACCAAGGTGGCCGCGCGCCATACGGCTACACGGTCGTGGACGGTGGACCGCACCCCAACCCCCGCAAGGCAGCCGAAGGCTACCGGCTGCGTGTTCTTGCGATTGAGGAGGCATCCGCCGAGGTCGTGCGCCGGATCTTCGCCGAGTACCTCGACGGCAAAGGTGACCGGGCGATCGCGGGTGGATTGAACCGTGACAACATCGCGTGCCCCTCGGCCCGCCGACCCGATCAGAACCGACACCGGTTGGCCGACGGCTGGCAAGGCAGCACCATCCGGGCGATCTTGGAGAACCCCAAGTACACCGGTTATGCGTTCTTCGGCCGATGGACCAAGCATGAGATGCTGCTCAACCCCGACGATGTAGCCGCCGGCCATGTAGTTAGGTTCCGGCGCTCCAGTACCGATCGAATCGTGCGGTCGAGGAAACCCGCCCATTCAGCGGTGGTGTCTGTGGAGCAGTTCACCGA
>JBOHHF010000233.1:0-3652 GCA_050700495.1 Pseudonocardiaceae bacterium | reverse complement strand
GCGTGCGGCAAGGCCCCAGGCAGCGTCATAGCCCTAGCCCCTTCCCGTACCGGTGGTGGTCCCACCGCCCAACGACGACAGGTCGCACGAGTCTGGCGTGCTAGGCCTCGCGCCTGTCAACCGCACTCCGACCTCGATGCCGAGACTCCGCGAAGCGTGTTTCGCTGGCTGAAACGCCATGTTTCAGTGGCGTGAACTGGCGGGCGTCAGGAGCGAGTTGGGATGTCAGCTGGCCTCGGTTGCACGCGCCGACCTCCGGGTCGGTGCCAATTCGACCCGGAGGTGGACGACGGTGCCGTGGTGGTCGCCGCAGGTGTGGATGTTATGGGTGAGCAAGCGCATCAACGGTATTCCGCGGCCGCGGAAGCCCCCTGCAGTGGGTGGTCTCCAGCGGCCCTGGTCGGAGACTGTGATCAAGATGTGGTCGGCGCTGCGGTGTGCCTCGAGCCGCATGAGGCCCGGCCCATCGGCACGGTCGGCGTAGGCGTGCTCTGCGGCGTTGGCGATCGCCTCATAGACCGCGAGGACCAGGTCTGCGACGACGTCGGCGGGGAGGTCCAGTGCCAGCCAGTCGTGGAGGCGGCGGCGCAGCGTAGCGGCATTGCGCGCGGTGGCAACCGCTTCGGCCCGCAACGGGGACCGGAGATCCTCGGTCGGCTGGCGAGTCCAGCTTGGATCCCCGTTATGCGCGTACCGGGTAGCCGGCGCGGTGGCCACACGCCCCGGTCTGGTCGTGCCGCTGTCATCCATCGCAATGGGGATACCCGAATTGACGGCCACCTGAACATGTCAGGAGGACTGCGGTGCTCAAGTCTTAGCCGGCCGCCCGGATAGCGGTCACGGCCGTCGCGGTGCTGCGGTAGCGAACCGGGCGATCACCATCCCACCCCAGTGCCCAGACACGATCGACCTGGGCTGGCACGCCGCTGACGGCGTAGCCAGTTGCTTGCTCGGTGGCGGTGCGACCGAGCTGGGTGAACAGGGTGAGGCCACGAGCCGAGCAGAAGGTCATCCGGGCCAGGTCGACGACGAGGTGGGCAGGGTGCTGGTCGAGGGTGTCGCTGAGGGCAGCCCGCAGCATCGGGAGGGTACACAGATCAACTTCGCCCTCGATCCTCAGCACGATAATCTCACCCGCCGAGCATCCGAGTGACTCTGTGGTGCAACAAAAGGAGCACTCCGGAGAGAAGATGTCTGCTGACCCGCTTTGCTCCGGCTGCACCGACACAACCCTCCTCCCCGCAGACGGCGCGAGGCGTCGCCGGGGACTGGGCAACATCAGCCATGCTACCGAGCGCTTGCCTACCGGTCGAGGGCCAAGCGCAGCTCAGGTCACCGCGCTGGGCGAGCACGCCGTAGGCCCATTCGGACTCACAACGCGTCCACACCACGCTCCCCGGTTCGAACCCGGATCACGGTCTCCACCGCGGTGACCCACACCTTCCCATCCCCGATCTTGCCAGTTCGGGCTGACTCGACCAGCGCGTCAAGGGTCTTGTCCAGCTGCGTGTCATCCACTAACACCTCAACCCGGACCTTGGGCACGAAGTCCACGGAGTACTCCGCACCCCGGTAGACCTCGGTGTGCCCCTTCTGCCGACCGAAGCCCTGCACCTGGCTCACCGTCATCCCCAGTACCCCGATCTGTTCCAGGGCCACCTTGACGTCTTCCAGCGTGAACGGCTTGATGATCGCGGTCACCAGCTTCATCGCCACTCACCCTTCCTGACCGGCCGAGGCCGGGATTTTCTTGGTCGGCGAGGTCGGCTGGGCCGCCCGGCTGTTCCCGCTCCCGGTAAAGATCGAGTTGAACTCGTAGCTGGCCTCGGCGTGCTCAGCCTCGTCGATACCGGTCTGCTCGGCGTCATTGTCCACTCGCAGGCCGATGGTGTACTTCAGCACCAGGGCGATGATCACGGTCAAGACGAAGGAGTAGGCCAGCACAGCGCCCGCTGCCACAGCCTGGCGCCACAGCTGTTCGCTGCCGCCACCGTAGAACAGGCCGTCGATCCCGGCGGGTGCCGCGGAGGTGGCCAAGAAACCGATCAGCAACGTGCCCACCAGACCGCCGACGAGGTGTACAGCGACCACGTCGAGCGAGTCGTCGAAACCGAACCGGAATTTCATGCTGACCGCGAGCGCACACACTGCGCCGGCGATCGCTCCCACTGCGATCGCCCCGAGCGGGGACACCGATGAGCAGGCCGGGGTGATCGCGACCAGGCCCGCCACCACGCCGGAGGCGGCACCAAGGCTGGTGGGCCGGCCGTCGCGGGCCCGCTCGACCAGCAGCCAGCCCAGCATTGCCGCGGCGGTAGCCACAATGGTGTTGACGAAGGCGATACCCGCGATGCCGTTTGCGCCGAGGGCCGAGCCGGCGTTGAAGCCGAACCACCCGAACCACAGCAGACCCGCACCGAGCATCACGAACGGCAGGTTGTGCGGGCGCATGGCCTCCCGCGGCCAGCCGCGGCGCCTGCCGAGCACCAGGCACAGCGCCAGGCCCGCGGCACCTGCGTTGATGTGCACCGCCGTCCCGCCGGCGAAGTCGATCGCTTTGAGGTCGTTGGCGATCCAGCCACCGACCTCCGCGGCGACCGTGTCGAAGGAGAACACCCAGTGCGCCACGGGGAAGTACACCAGCGTCGCCCACAGCGCGGCGAACACCAGCCACGGCACGAACCGCAGCCGGTCGGCTACGGCGCCCGAGATCAGGGCTACCGTGATGACCGCGAACATCGCCTGGAACGCGACGAACACCGTCGACGGGATGGTCCCCACGAGCGGAATCGATACCGGAGAGCCCTCAGTGGCGAGGTAGGTCCCGCCGAAGAGACCCTGCAGGCCCGCGTGGTCCGCCGGGTTGCCGAACAGGCCGAAACCGGCATCGTTGCCGAACGCCACCGAGTAGCCGTAGAGCACCCAGAGAACGGCCACGATCCCCATCGCGGACACGCTCATCATCATCATGTTCAGGACGCTCTTCGAGCGGACCATGCCGCCGTAGAAGAACGCCAAGCCCGGAGTCATCAGCAGTACCAGGGCGGAGCTGGCGAGCATCCAGGCAGTGTCACCGGTGTCCACGGTTCACCCCTTTGCGTCTCACGATCGAGTGGTGCGTGTGGAAGCGTGAGCAGCCCGTATTTCAACTAGAGGCACGGTATGTTACGACAGCATTAACTGTCCAGCTTGCTGCGTTACGTCCGGATTACCAGCAGCCTCTGGGTCGCTTCAGCGGGCCGCTTCCTCCCGAAGTCAGCCCAGCAACGCGTCTACGAAGGCCTCGGGCTCGAATGGAGCAAGATCGTCCACCCCCTCGCCGAGGCCCACCAGTTTGACCGGCACGCCGAGCTCACGCTGCACGTGGAAGACGATGCCACCCTTGGCGGTGCCGTCCAGCTTGGTCAACACGATGCCGGTGACATCGACGACCTCGCGGAACACCCTCGCCTGGACCAGCCCGTTCTGACCCGTGGTGGCGTCCAGCACCAGCAGCACCTCGTCCACCTCGGCCTGCTTGGACACCACGCGCTTGACCTTGCCCAGCTCGTCCATCAGGCCGGTCTTAGTATGCAGCCGCCCAGCGGTGTCGATCAATACGGTGTCCACCCCCTCGGCGCTGCCCCGCTTGACCGCCTCGAACGCCACGCTG
>JBOHHF010000232.1:0-3191 GCA_050700495.1 Pseudonocardiaceae bacterium | reverse complement strand
GTGCCCCAGCTGAGGAGGTTGCGAATGTCGGAGCGCGAGTACGAGGAGCAGCCGGTGGCGCCTGACCTCGCCGCGGTGCTGGACGAGCAGGCGGAGTACACCATGTCCGGCCCTCCTGGGGGTGATCTGCACGACGCCGGATACGTGCCGCCAGACCGTCCCTACGCGCTCGATGACGATCACGTCTCCACCGCAGGCGCCAGACGGGGCGACACGCTGGAGGAGCGCTTGCGTCGGGAGCGTCCCGACGTACCGGCGGCCGACGCCGAAGGTGATCGTGCTGGCCGGCTGCAAGCCTTTGCCGACGCCCCGGACACATGGAACGCGGCGTCGTTGGACGCGGTGGACGTGGCCCCTCGGGGGGCGCCGCGAGTGCCGAGGAGGCTGCGGTCCACGTGCTACCCGCCGAGGAGATGGGCGAGGCACCCGAGACCCTCGCCGCCGACCTCGACGACGATGACCTGCTCGACGACGCGCTGGGAGTGGACGACCGTGCTCCCGAGAATCTGGAGCAGCGCCCTGAGGAAGACGTCCGGGTCGGACGTACCTCCACCGGCGACGACCTAGGCGGCGAAATCACCAGGTAACGGCCGTACTGCCCTGACGACGAGGTCCGGGTACACGCCCACGGTGGCCGTCGAGTTGATCGGACCGGTTGGGTATTCGCTGAGGGTGACTGGTTTCATTCCGAAAGCAACCGGGTCAAGATGGCGTCCGGGCGACCGTTGGACGACGAGGACCGCTGGCCCTGGCTGCGACGGATCGCGGCGTGGATCGGGGAGGAAGCCGCCGGGCGCAGCGCGTTGGTGACCTGCCCGGCGCCGAACGGGAAAGCCCAGTGACGACCAGGCTCACGGCTGTTATCAAGATCACATCGGTAGTTAGCGATCAATAGTCCATTGCTGCGCAGCTTCTCGCCCAGAGCACCGGCGAGGCGGGCCTGATCGCGACCGCGCTCGGTCAGCGGAACGTCGGTGCGCCCGGTATGGCGACCCGACGCCGACCATGTAAATGTCGTCTCCCCGTGTCGCAGCAGCAACACCCGGCCGGTCACAGGGCCGACCCTACGGCGGCGCGTCGGTCGGCGCCTGGAAAGGAGCTGAAGTGGATTTCAGAACAGGCACAACTGACTCTGTCCGGTTGTCGTCGCCCCCGAGCTACGGCAAGGTAGGCGAGCGCGGCGGCGACGCTGGCCGCGCTTGTCGGGGATCGGGAGGTTGCCATGACCGCCGAAAGAGCACCTCAGCAAGTTAAGAGTTCTCTACCAGCGGCCGAACCTTCCGGCCGTCTAGCCGGCACCGAGCTGCTCTGGGTCACCGTGCAACGGCCCGTTCACGAGGTCTTGGTGGTTCACGTGGCTGGTGAGGTGGATATGATCACCGGACCGTCGCTCCAAGGCCACCTCGGCAAAGCGCTCACCGCCCGACCCAAACGTTTGATTATCGACCTCAGCCAGGTTTCCTTCCTGGGCGCGACCGGGCTCGCGGTACTGATCAACGCCAAGCGAGCCGCCGCCCAACAGGGCGCCACACTTCAGCTCAGGGGGGTCAAGAGCGCCGTGGCGCTGCCGTTGACAACGACGGAACTCGCCTATCTTTTCGATGTCTTGCCATCTCCGGAAGGTGCGTCCAGCGCGCGAAGTTGAGGTGGCCCGGTCGAGTATCGGCGGGTCGCGTCGTGAGCTGCCCTGAGGGGACGGGTCAAAGGCGCCCACATGGTGCTGGTGGGCCGGTGCGGTCGAGCCCACCTACCCGCACGATCAGATGAGGCGCTCGCGGTGTCCGGTGGGCGGACTATGTGTTCCCGACGAGGGGTAGTCAAGCGACATGAGTGTAGTAGCGAGTGTGAAATTCATCGGTACCGCGACGACGGTGCTCCGACTGGGCGAGTTCACCGTACTGACCGATCCCAACTTCTTGCACCAAGGGCAGCTGGCCTACCTGGGAAAGGGATTGTTCACGCGGCGGCTCACCGAGCCAGCGATGCAGCCCTCGGAATTGCCGCCACTCGACGGTGTGCTGCTCTCGCACCTGCACGGTGACCACTTCGACCGCATCGCGCGACGCGAACTGCCCACGGACATTCCGCTGCTCACCACGCCGCACGCCGCACGTCGCCTGCGGCATCGGTTCACCGAGGCAGTGCCGATGCCGACCTGGTCGACCCGCACGTTGCAGCGAGGTGCCGACCGGCTCACCGTGACCGCGGTACCGGGACGGCACGCGTTTGGGCTCATGGGCAAGCTGCTGCCGCCGGTGATGGGCAGCGTGCTGGAGCTGCATACGCCGACCCGACCTAATCCGCTGCGCATCTACCTCACCGGTGACACGCTCATGTACGACGAGCTCCGTGAGATTGGCCGGCGCTTCCCTTCCCTGGATCTGGCGTTGCTGCATCTCGGGGGGACCAAGGTGCTCGGTGCGATGGTGACCATGGACGGCGCTCAGGGCGTGGATCTGCTCGAGTTGCTCCGCCCGCGTGAGGCCGTTCCGGTCCATTACGACGACTACCGGGTGTTCCGGTCCCCGCTGTCGGATTTCACGGCGGAAGTACGTCGACGCAATCCGGATACCGTCGTGCGCTACCTCAAGCGGGGAGAAAGCCATTCGATCCCCTCAGTCGCGGTCGCCGAAGGACCTTGACGAGGGGGAACCCATGACCGGACCTGCGCCGGTGGCCGTCGCCGGTAGCCGATGCGGAAGATGGATGCCCACCGGATGACGAAGATCCTCGGCACGCAAACCTTCTCGGGCAACTCGGTCCGGCGCGGCAAGCGGGCGTCCTGATGCACCTGTCCTACGGCACCAACGTGCATCCCGCACAGGACCTGCCTGGGGTGCTCGCCCAACTGGACCGCTATGCCGAGCCGGTACGCCAGCGCCTCGGTCCGACCGGCTCGGCCTGGAGGTGACCACCCTCACTGCCTTCCCCTACCACGGCTTTCACGACGCCGTGGTCAAACGCGCCGTCTATTGGCCAAGCTGGACAGAGGCCGCGAGGTTGCGGTTCACCGCCAACAGCGCGACCGTGCTTGCCGCGTTGCTGCCCGACGAGGCCGCCTACGGCAGTATCTCGACACTGCCGTTGGGCTGGCGGCACCTGTGGAACGCGGCGGACTCGGCCACCGCGGCGACCGCGCTGGCCGAGGTGGTCCGGCGGCTGCGCCTGCTGCCTCGTCCGATCCGGCTCGC
>JBOHHF010000231.1:0-36274 GCA_050700495.1 Pseudonocardiaceae bacterium | reverse complement strand
GTCGCGCCCCGCCGATCACAATCCGCGCCCGCTCGCCGAAATCGGAGAGCACATCCTGAGCCTGGTCCCGGTAATCGGCACCGACCGCAACTACCACCAGATCGACGCAACCGGCTGCCAGCAGCCCTTGCACACAGTGCCAGAGCAACGGGCGTCCATGTAGCGACACGAAAGCCTTGGGCATCCCGGCTGCCAACCGCATGCCCTGCCCCGCCGCCGGCACCAGCGCCGCGATCCGAGCCGGAGCACGGGCTGTCACCCGAACCGCCGTTGGTGTCAGGAGGCTGCGGCGAGGACTTCGTCGAGGAGCACCTCGGCGTTGTCCTCGTTGGTGCCCTCGGCGAGCGCGAGCTCACTCACCAGAATCTGGCGGGCCTTCGCGAGCATGCGCTTCTCGCCGGCCGACAGACCGCGGTCACGCTCGCGACGCCACAGATCCCGGACCACTTCTGCCACTTTGTTGACGTCGCCAGAGGCGAGCTTCTCCAAGTTGGCCTTGTACCGCCGCGACCAGTTCGTCGGCTCCTCGGTGTGGGGAGCACGCAGCACCTCGAAAACCCGATCGAGACCCTCTTGGCCGACCACGTCCCGAACGCCCACGACTTCGGCGTTGGCAGCGGGAACACGGACGGTAAGATCACCCTGAGCGACCTTGAGGACGAGGTACTTCTTTTCCTCGCCCTTGATCACTCGAGTTTCGATGGCCTCGATGAGAGCGGCACCGTGGTGCGGGTAGACGACGGTCTCTCCGACCTTGAAAACCATGGGTCCTCTGCCCCTTTCGCTGTACCCAGGTTACCACGCCCGGGAAACGTCGTGCGCTGGGGAGCGCGGCGTCGTCGCAGGTCAGGGGATCGACGACCGTCTCCCGCCAGGCAACGCTGTGCTCCCCCAGCTCAAGGTAGCTCCACTGTAGACCGATACCGGAACGGTACCGGGTGAGCCGGGTAAGCCGGAGTGCTGCGCCTGCGGATAGGATTCGTCCTGGTCGGATGAGGCTGGCCACCCGTTCGGCGAGCACGACCCGGAGGAGGACTTTGCCCGTGAGCCGCCGGCACAGGTCTATGTGGCGTCCCCTCGCTGTCACCGCCTTGATCGCGGCTTGCTGCGCCATCGCGACAGCGCTGGGTTGCAGCGCGGGCCAGATCACCCAGACCGATAGCCAAGTGGCAGCCGTGGACGGGGCCTACGGTGACGTCGGAGACAACATCGCGCTGCGTGATGTGCTGATTCCTCTGCCGCCCGGCCGCAACGGCACCTACCCGGCCGGGTCGAACGTGCCGGTGCTGCTCACCATCGTCAACCAGGGCACGAATACCGACGAGCTGATCGCCGTGACCAGCCCAGCAGCCGACCAAGCGCTCGTGTTCGGCACCAAGATCATCCCTCCCGGCGCGAACGTCACCAGCACCGACGGTTCCAGCCCGGCAGGTGTCCAGCCGCTGAGCCCGCTGGTCGCCGGGCAGTTGCGCATCGTGCTCACCACCACCAAACCGCTGCGCGCCGGGCTGAACACACCGGTCACCTTCGTGTTCCGCAACGCCGGCGAGGTGACCGTGCCGGTGCCCATGGCGGCGACCCAGGACACGGCGGGCGAGGCCCCCCAGAACGAGGTCCCCCAGAACAGCGGAGAGAGCAACGGGCACGGCTGAGCCGCCCAGCCGCACTGTCGGGTCGGGCAGATAGCGTCCACGACCATGGCAAGGTCCCCGGTGAACGTCCGCGCCACCCACCGCTGCACCGAATGCGGTCACGAGGTCGCCAAGTGGGTGGGGCGCTGCCCGGAGTGTCAGACCTGGGGCAGCGTGACGGCAGCCGGTCCGCGACCGGTACCGCGGGTCGTAGCCGGCGCTCCGTCGTCCCCAGCCTGCCCGATCTCCCAGGTTGACCTGCATTCCGCGCGAGCCACGGCCACCGGGGTGTCCGAACTCGACCGGGTACTCGGTGGCGGCCTGGTGCCCGGTTCGGTGGTGCTGCTGGCCGGCGAGCCCGGGGTGGGGAAGTCGACGCTGCTGCTGGAGGTCGCGCACCGCTGCGCGGTGGCCGGCAGGCGCGCACTGTACGTGACCGGCGAGGAGTCCGCGGGCCAGGTCCGGCTGCGGGCGCAGCGCACCGGCGCGCTGCACGACGAGCTGTTCCTCGCCGCCGAGTCCGACCTCGCCGCGGTGCTCGGGCACCTCGACGCGGTCCATCCGGGCCTGCTGATCGTCGATTCGGTGCAGACCATGTCCTGTCCCGGCGCCGAGGGCAGCCCGGGCGGGGTGTCCCAGGTCCGGGCCGTGGCCAGCGCGTTGATCGCCACCGCCAAGCAGCGGGGGCTCCCGGTGGTGCTGGTCGGTCACGTCACCAAGGACGGCACGGTGGCCGGACCCCGGGTGCTGGAACACCTGGTCGACGTGGTGCTGCAATTCGAAGGAGACCGGCATTCCACGCTGCGGATGGTCCGTGGGATCAAGAACCGGTTCGGGGCCGCCGACGAGGTGGGCTGCTTCGAACTCACCGACGATGGCATCACCGGTTTGCCCGACCCGTCCGGCCTGTTTCTCACCCACCGCGACGGTGCCGTGCCCGGGACGGCGGTGACGGTCGTGGTGGAGGGTAAGCGGCCGATGCCGGGTGAAGTTCAGGCACTTGTCGCGGAGTCCGCGCTGGCCAACCCGCGCCGGGCGGTCAGCGGCCTGGACTCCTCCCGGGTGGCGATGATCCTGGCGGTCACCGAACGCCGCGGGGGCGTGCGGTTGGCGGGGTCGGACGTATACACCGCGACGGTGGGCGGGATGCGCGTGGTGGAGCCGGCAGCCGATCTCGCCGTCGCGCTGGCCGTCGCGTCGGCGGCCGGTGATCTGCCGCTACCTCCACACACGGTGGCGATCGGGGAGGTCGGGCTGGCCGGCGAGGTCCGGCACGTGACCGGGCTACGCCGGCGCTTGGCCGAGGCCGCCCGGCTGGGCTTCCGGCACGCGCTCGTGCCCCCGGGCAGCGTCCTGAGCGACGGCCCGCACGGCGATGGCGCCTCGCCACCCGGAATTCACCTGCACGAGGTGGCCGACCTCTGCGCGGCATTACGCTGGTTGCGCTAGTAAGGTCACCTCGCCCAAGGCTGCGGAGGGCCTGCAGAGCATGAACGGATCTGAGTGGTACAGCACCGCACCAAAGTGCGGCCCCTGTGGCCAGCGTGCCCTCCTGAGCCGGCGGGCCGCCGACAGACTCGCTGACTCCTCCGCAGACCGCCTCGTCGTGTTCGAGTGCCCCCATCAGCCCGATGCACGGCATGTCTGTGCGCCCGACCTAGAATTCACTTCCCGGGCTCGCGGGCGCACGTAAGCCGTCATTCGAATCCGGATCGCGGTCTACGCACGCCCGGAATCGCCATTCGGATCCGAATGGCGGTCAGCGCGCTAGCGCAGTGCAGGGGCCGGGTCGAGCTGGGTGATCATGCCCAACTCGTCGGTGCTGCCCCATCGTTCGACGATCTTGCCTTAGCTGAATCGACCGATCTGCACCCCGCGGACTTCGACGCCCAGACCAGTGGCGGCGATGCCGTGAAAGTCGCCCAGATGGGTGCCGGACAGCGTGGTGGCCAACGATACATGCTCGTCGTCGGCCACCACATGCGCCGGCTCGATGTGCGCATTGGGAAACGCATTGGCCAGCATTCGAAAGAATACGTAGGTCAGCGTCGTTGCAGGTAGTCATAGGCTGCGCCGGTGGTACCCGCGTACACTGCGTGGTGCAGCGCGTCGATTCCGGCTGCCTTCGCTCCGTAGCTCGGGGTGGGTGAACCGACCCCCAATGCGGGCAGCATCGCCTGCTCTGCACCCAGCACCGCGACAAAGTGCACCAGTGACGCCAGCGGCCCACGCAATCCTGCCACATCGAGCATTCCGCGGAATACTCCCCACGCAGTGCCATACCCCCAGTGCGCCAACGTATTGAACCGCCGCTCACCGGCCTCATCCCGAGGTATCACTCCGGCGACCTTGCCCGCCGCCTGAGCCGGAGTGGTACTCGCCGCACGTCCGTTCAGCTTCGCCTCAGTAGTGCTGGACACCGTCATCGCGGCGGTACCAACCAGCCCGGCGATCAACCCGCGGCCCAGTGCCGCGGTCAGCCGGTCAGCCGGTGTGTCACACTTCTCGACCATGCTGGGTACTTCCCCGCCCAGCGGATCCGAAACTTGCCCGGCGGTGACCGACCAGGGAAGAGCGGTCGTTGCCCCGTCGAGGCGAGGACCGTCGACGGCTCCTGGTTCACGCCACGTTCGATGCCATCGCGGAGAAGGGATTCGAGGGGCTGCGGCTGCGTGCGGTTGCTGCGCAGGCAGGCATTGACCATTCCACCCTGCACTACTACTTCCCCACCAGGCAGGACCTGGTGGCCGCCGCCGTCGAGTTCGCGACCAGCCAGTTCTGGACGACGACGCCGGACGGCGGCGCTCCTACTGAGCGGCTCTCCACCCACCTCGCGACCCTGGCCCGGATGATCCAGCAGCAGCCGGCGCTGTTCACGGTGTTGCGTGAGGTCGACTTGCGGGCCAGCCGCGACCCAGCGGTGCGCGACATCGTCGATCGCTACGAGCAAGGATGGCGGATCGCCCTCGCCGGCGTATTCCGCACCGCTGACTCGGCGGTCGAACTCGTGATCGCCGCCGTCAAGGGCGTCAGCCTCACCCCCGACCGCGCGGTCGAAGTACTCGACCGGCTCGGGTCACTTCTCGCAAAGGAACAGAAATGACCAACCGTTGCACGTCATCATCGTGGGCGGCGGCATCGCCGGACTGTGCCTGGCTCAGGGACTGCAGCAGGCCGGTGTGAGTGTCGCGGTCTATGAACGTGACCGCAGCCGGACTGACCGGCTCGACGGTTACCGCATCCACATCAACCCGGCCGGCAGCAGGGCGCTGAAGGCTTGCCTGCCGCCGCCGGTGTGGAATGCCTTCGTCGCCACTGCAGGGGAGCCCGGCGGCCTCGGCTTCCTCACCGAACAACTCAAAGAACTCGTGGTGATCAACGACGAGACATCGGCCGACCCGGCACAGGGTTCACACGCGGTCGACCGGATCACCCTGCGGCACCTGCTGCTGTCCGGCCTCGACGACGTGGTGCACTTCGGCAAGATCTGCACCCATTACGAGCAGCACGGCGGCAAGGTCACCGCGTTCTTCGACGACGGCAGTTGTGCCACCGGCGACCTGCTCGTCGGTGCGGACGGTGCGGGCTCCGCGGTGCGCCGGCAGTTTCTCCCGCACGCCGAGCGGGTGCCGACCGGGGCCATCGGTACCGCACTGCGGTTCCCGCTGACCGAGCAGACCCGCTGTTGGGTGCCGCACCGGCTGGCGACCTCGATGAACATGATCGTGGCACCGGATCCGTTCTTCCTGTTCACCTCGGTCTTCGAACGCCGGTCCGAGTCCGGCGCGCTCGACCACGTCATCGACACCGGCCGGAAGTATCAGCGCTACATCCGGTGCGCGTTCGTCGCCCACCGGTCCGCCTACCCGCGGGATGTGCACGATCTCGACCGCCGATGCCTGCAGCACGTCGTCGAGGCGATGACCGTGGGCTGGCACCCTGATCTGCGCCGGCTGCTGGCCGAGTCCGATCCCGACAGCGTCATGCTGGTGCAGCACCAGGCGTCGGTCCCGGTACCGGCTTGGCAGAGCACCAACGTGACACTGGTCGGAGATGCCCTTCACAGCATGCCGCCAGTGGGCGGTCTGGGCGGCAACGCTGCACTGCGGGACGCGAACCTGCTGTACCGAACGCTGACCGCCGTCGACCACGGTCAGTCACCACTGATCCCGGCCCTGCACCGCTACGAAACCGAGCTGCGTGCCAGTGGCTACGCCGCCGTCCGCGCCGCACTGCACACCCAACGGCAAGGCCTGCGGAGCAATCGCGCCGCGGTGGCCGGGGCCCGCGCCTGGTTCCGGGCCTGCCGGGCAGTTCCGCGGCTGCGGCAGCTCAACCTTGCCTACCGTGAGCAGGCCCGGCCGCGGCCATGGGAACGGTAACAGGGGCGTAAGGAGAGACAGCCAAGCTGATCACGAGATCCCGGTAGCGTGGCACGCCGGACAACCGACGGACGCATCGCGCGTCTACCGAGTCGGACCTGACACCCGTACGAGGAGCCTCCCTTCCCCATGACTGATGATGGCGACGCGCTACACCTGACAGGCGGCAGCCCGCTCGGCGGAACGGTCACGATCCGCGGCTCGAAGAACGCAGTTCCCAAGCTGATGGTCGCGGCTCTCCTGACGGAGGAGCCGGTGCTCATCCACAACGTCTCGCAGATTGTCGACACCTGGCTGGTGAGCGAGCTGCTCGAGCTGCTGGGGTGCAGCACCACGCAACCCAGAGAAGGCAGGGACGGCCAACTGCGGATCGAGGCGCGAGACATCCACACCGTCGCGACGCACGATCTGGAGTACTTCCACGTGCGGAGCCGGATCCCGGTGCTCACCTGTGCACCGCTGCTGCACCGCACCGGTCACGCGGAGCTCTGGAAACCCGGTGGTTGCAGTATTGGCGAGCGTCCGGTCGATCTGCACCTGGAGGTGCTTCGCGCGTTCGGCGCGGTGAGCGAGCGGACCGACACCGGCTTCGAGTTGACGGCCGAGGTGGGCCGCCTGCGGGGCGCCGTCGTCGAGCTGAAGTACCCGAGCGTGGGTGCGACCGAGCAGTTCCTGCTCGGGGCGGTCGTCGCTGAGGGCGACTCCGAGCTGCGCAACGCCGCGACCGAGCCGGAGATCATCGATCTGATCTCGATGCTGCAGCGGATGGGTGCACTGATCACCGTGCAGCCCGGCCGCGTCATCCAGGTCACCGGAGTCTCGCGGCTGAGAGGGGTCTCGTACACCGCCATCCCGGACCGGCTCGAAGCTGCTTCCTGGGCGAGCCTCGCACTGGCGACCGACGGCAGGATCACGGTGCGGGGCGTCCGGCAGGCTGATCTTGGAACGTATCTCAACGTCTACCGGCGCGCAGGTGGCGAGTTCGACTTCTCCAGCGACGGCAACGAGGTGACGTTCCGCCGGGAGAAGCCCATGCCGCGCCCGTTGGTCATCGAGACAGACGTGCATCCCGGCTTCATGACGGACTGGCAGTCGCCGATGATCACCGCACTCACCCAGGCCGACGGCGTGACCGTGTTGCACGAGACGGTGCACGAGAACCGGTTGGCCTACGGCAAGGCATTGCAGGCACTCGGTGCACAGATGCAGGTCTTCACCGAGTGTCTCGGACGCACGCCGTGCCGGTTCGGATCACGAAATCATCAACACTCCGCCGTCGTGGTCGGACCGACCAAGCTGCAAGGCACCACTGTGCATGTCCCGGACCTGCGGGCGGGCTTCTCCTACGTGCTGGCCGCACTCGCAGCGCAGGGCGACTCGACCGTAACGGGCGTCTCGCTGCTGGACCGCGGCTACGAGAACTTCCGCGAGAAACTGATCGGTGTCGGAGCGAAACTCCGCTGACTCCGCTGCCGTGGCCATCGTCGAGCGGGTTGACCTGTGACCGCAACGGACATCTTCTGGCTCGCCCACACCGGGCTGCCGCGCGAAGCACCCGGATCGGACGCCACCACGCGGCTGCTGTTCCGGCTTGCCCAACCGCTTGCCCCGCAGCCGCGGGTGATCGACATTGGCGCCGGAACGAGCCCGGCAAGCCTGCTGCTGGCCGCCGAAGACGCCGAGGTCACCCGCCATTCGGAACCGAATGGCGGTTTTCCGGCACCAGGCAAGGCGCCATTCGGAACCGAATGGCGGTTTCGGGCACCGGCTAAGATGCAGATCCGGCTGGCCCAAGCAGGGTGATGAGTTCGTTAGCGGAGCAGCTCGAATGCTTGCTCCGCGGTCAGGCAGCCCGCTGTCGTCAGATTCAGGTTGGCCAGGGATGCACAATGGACGGCGTCGGTGGCCGCGGTGACGCAATCACTGACTGGGTGCACGGTGAGGCCGAGGTCGGTTCCGTGGCGGGCCGTCTGCTCGACCGTGATATTGGTGGCGACACCGGTCACGAACACTGTGTCCACCCTGCGCTCGGCCAACCAATGGGGAAGATCGTTGCCGGCGAGCCCGGACAGCTTCTGGTTATCGACCACGTGGTCGCACTCGATCCCCGCCGAGATCTCTGCGATCAACTGGGCCCCCACCGCGTCCGGTCGGAATGCCTCCTGAGCATCGCCGACCGCCCTCATGAACGCCGTGTTTCGGACCAGCCCGCCCTCACCGATGGGCACGGTGAACCGGGTGAAGACCACCGGCATGCCAGCCCCGCGGGCCAACCCATGAAATCGCGCGGCGCGCTCCACGACACCACTGCGCGCCACCGGCTCGCTCAGCATCGGACCGAAGAATCCCTCCGGCTTGATCACGTTGACCTGCCAGTGCAGAGCCAGCACCGCGGCTCGTTGCGGATCGATCAGCACGGCCTCGATCTTGCCGTAGCAGGCGCACTCGAGGCACCGCACCAGGCGCCGTTCGGAGCCGAATGGCGGCTGGGGGGCAAGTGGGCACCACGTCGGACGACGGGCAGTCATGAGACGAGGCTGTCTGTCCGGGCGTCTCGCCGATATGCTGCCGGGACAGGGGGTTCGCGATCACGAGTTCACGAGCCTCGGTGGCGGTAGGCGCGCCGAGCCACCGTCGAAGTCTGCCTCCCGATGAGCTGAGGATTCGCCGATGAGTGCTCTGCCCGCTGACTTGCCCGCTGACTTCTTCACCAAGCCGGTCTCCGAGGTCGACCCCGAGATCGCCGAGGTGCTCACCAACGAGCTCTCCCGCCAGGAGCACACCCTGGAGATGATCGCCTCGGAGAACTTCGTGCCCCAGGCCGTGCTGGACTGCCAGGGTTCGGTGCTCACCAACAAGTACGCGGAAGGCTACCCGGGCCGGCGGTACTACGGCGGCTGCGAGCACGTCGACGTGGCCGAACAGCTGGCCATCGACCGGGCGAAGGAGCTGTTCGGGGCCGAGCACGCCAACGTGCAGCCCAACGGCGGTGCTTCGGCCAACGCTATCGTCTACAGCACGCTGATGGAGCACGGCGAGACTTTCCTGGGGATGAAGCTTGACCACGGCGGGCACCTCACCCACGGTATGAAGATCAATTTTTCCGGGCTTTACTACAACGTGGTGCCCTACGGCGTGGACAAGGAGACCTCACTGCTGGACATGGACGAGGTCGCCCGGTTGGCCGAAGAGCACCGACCGAAGATGATCCTCGCGGGCTGGTCCGCCTACCCCCGTGAGATGGATTTCGCCCGCTTCCGCGAGATCGCCGACTCGGTAGGCGCCTACCTGTTCGTCGACATGGCGCATTTCGCCGGCCTGGTCGCCGGCGGCGAGTACCCCAACCCGGTCCCGCACGCCCACGTCGTCACCACGACGATCCACAAGACGCTGGGAGGGCCGCGCAGCGGGATGATCCTCTGCAAGGACGAGTTCAAGAAAAAGATCAACTCACGGACGTTCCCCGGTTGGCAGGGTGGCCCGTTGATGCACGTGATCGCAGCCAAGGCGGTGGCGCTGAAGATCGCCGCGTCGCCAGAGTTCCGGGAGCGCCAGCAACGCACCCGGGCCGGCGCCAGAGCAGTCGCCAAGGAGATGCTCGGCGGCGGGCTCAACGTGCTCACCGGCGGCACCGATACCCACCTGGTGCTCGCCGACCTGCGAGAATCCCCGCTGAATGGCCAGCAGGCCGAGGACCGGCTGGCCGAGGTCGGGATCACCGTGAACCGCAACGCAGTACCCTTCGACCCGCGGCCGCCGGCCGTCGCCTCCGGGTTGCGGATCGGGGCTTCGGGGCTGGCCACCAGGGGCTTGCAGGAAAGCGACTTCCATGAGATCGGCAAGGTCATCACCGAGGCGCTGACCGGAGATCTGGACGATGCCAAGCGGGCCGCGCTGACCGAGCGCACCAGGGTGCTGGCCAAGCGCTACCCGCTGTACCCGCAGCTCGCGTCCAGCTCCCAGTCTTCCAGTTCGCCGCGCCCCGGTCCCGAGGTGCACCCAGCCCCGAAGGGCGGTGGCGGACATGCCTAGCGGGCCTGTCCACTTATACGTCCCTGGTCCGACCAACGTCCCGGACGCGGTGCGCCGCGCGATGAACGTCCCGCAGCAAGACCACCGGGCACCGGACTTTCCCGAGCTGACCCTGCCGCTGTTCGTCGGCCTGAAGAAGGTCTTCGCCAACGAGACCGGCCGGGTGTTCATGTACCCGTCCTCCGGTACCGGGGCCTGGGAGGCGGCGATCAGCAACACCCTCAACCGGGGCGACCGGGTGCTGATGTCGGCCTTCGGCCAGTTCTCCCAACTCTGGGCCAAGATGGCGGCCCGGCTGGGCCTCGACGTGATCTGCATCGACCGGGAATGGGGTGAAGGCGTCCCGCTGGACGACTACGCGCGCCACCTCACTGAGGACAAGACCATCAAGGGCGTCTTCGCCTGCCACAACGAGACCGCCACCGGGGTGACCTCCGACATCGCTGGGGTGCGGCGGGTGATGGACGAGGCCGGCTCGCACGCCCTGCTGTACGTGGACGCGGTGTCCTCGCTGGCCTCGATCCCGTTCGAGCAGGAGGCGTGGGGCGTCGACCTGGCGGTGACCGGCTCGCAGAAGGGCTTGATGCTGCCCGCCGGGATGTCCATGCTCGGCGTCAGTGTCAAGGCGCTGGATGCGCACATGGCCTCGACGATGGAGCGTTGTTACTTCAGCTTCGAGGATATGCTCACGATCAACGACCTCGGCTACTTCCCCTACACCCCGTCCGCGCCGATGCTGCACGGCCTGCGGTGCTCGCTGGATCTGCTGTTCGCCGAGGGGCTGCCGCAGGTGTTCGAGCGCCATCACCGGCTCGCCGAGGGGGTGCGTCGCGGGGTGGACGCGTTGGGCCTGTCGCTGTGCGCGCTGGACCCGCAGTGGTACTCCGACACCGTCACGGCGATCCGCACGCCCGACGGTGTGGACGCTGCGGAGGTCTGCCGGATCGGCTACCACCGATACCGCACGGCGTTCGGGGCCGGCCTGTCCAGGGTGGCGGGCAAGGTGTTCCGGATCGGCCATCTCGGTGACCTCAACGAGGTGATGTGCCTTGCCGCGCTGGCCAGTGCCGAGATGTCGCTGGCCGACGCCGGAGCCAAGGTCGATCTCGGGATCGGCGTCGCGGCGGCCCAGGAGTATTACCGTACCGCTGTGCCGGCAGCTGCTGTGCCAGCAACCGAGGAGACGGGTCGATGAGCCACACCCTGTACCCGATGCGTCAGCCCCGGTTGCAGCGTAGTGAGCTAGCAGTGCCGGGATCGAACACCAGTTTCATCGACAAGGCGGCCGACAGCGCGGCTGATTTCGTTTTCCTGGATTTGGAGGACGCGGTCGCACCTCCGGAGAAGGAGCAGGCCCGTCGCAATGTCGTCGCGGCGCTGCGTGACATCGATTGGGCCGCCAAGGGTAAGACGGTGTCGGTGCGCATCAATGGGCTCGACACCCACTACATGTACCGCGATGTCATCGACGTAATGGAGCAGGCCGGCGACCGGGTGCACACCATCCTGGTGCCCAAGGTGGGGGTACCCGCCGATCTGTATTGCGTGGAGACGCTGGTCGACCAGATCGAGCAAGCGAAAGGTTACCAGATCAAGGTGGGTATTGAGGCGCTGATCGAGACCGCGCTGGGCATGGCGAATGTGGAGGCTATCGCGAGCAGCGCGGGCCGGCCGGAGGCCCGGCTAGAGGCACTACACTTCGGGGTGGCCGACTACGCCGCCAGTAACCGGGCTCGCACGGTGAGCATCGGTGGCCTGAACCCGAACTATCCCGGTGATCAGTGGCATTTCGCGTTGTCCCGGATGATCGTGGCGTGCCGGGCTTATGGGCTGCGCCCCATCGACGGCCCGTTCGGCGACTACTCCGACCCCGACGGCTTCCGGGCCGGGGCTCGACGGGCAGCGGCGTTGGGGTGTGAGGGTAAGTGGGCGATCCATCCCAGCCAGGTCGAGCTGGCCAACGAGGTGTTCAGCCCGCCGCAGGCCGAGGTGGACCGGGCCCAGCGGATCATCGACGCGCTGCGCGAAGCCGAGACACAGGGCAAGGGCGCCGCGTCGGTGGACGGCAAGATGATCGACGCCGCCTCGGAGCGGATGGCCAAGACGGTGATCGCGATGGACGAGGCGATCCGGGCCGCCGCGGCGAGCCGGACCTAAGGGGCGGGTGTGGACATCCACGAATATCAGGCCAAGGAGATCCTGGCCCGTTTCGGCGTCCCCGTACCGCGCGGGGGGTTGGCCTACAGTCCCGAGCAGGCGTCCTACCGGTGCACCGAGATCGGCGGGTCGGCCTGGGTGGTCAAGGCCCAGGTGCATGCCGGCGGCCGCGGTGAGGCCGGCGGGGTGAAGCTGTGCACCTCCGACCGTGACGTGCAGGACGTCGCGAACAGCATGTTCGGCCGGCGGCTGGTCACCCGGCAGTCCGGACCGCGCGGCAAACTGATCTACCGGGTGTACGTCGAGGAGGCCACCGACATCGCCCGTGAGCTGTACTTCGGCATCGTGCTGGACCGCCGCATCGAGCGGGTGTGCATCATCACCTCGGCCGAGGGCGGGGTGGAGATCGAGGAGCTGGCGGCCACCAAGCCCGAAGCGCTGGTGCGCACGACGATCGAGCCCGCGGCGGGGTTCCTGGAGTTCCAGGCCCGGGAGATCGCCTTCGCCCTGGGTCTGCAACCGGCCCAGATCGCCGAGGCGAGCCGGCTGTTCCGGCGCGCCTACCGTGCGTTTCGAGACCTGGACGCCACCATGCTGGAGATCAATCCGCTGGCCGTGACAGACAAGGGTGACTTGGTCGCGTTGGACGCCAAGATGTCCTTCGACGACAACGCGCTGTTTCGCCACCTGGATATCTCCGAGCTGCGCGACCGCAGCCAGGAGGACGCCAGGGAGAGCCACGCCGCCGACCGGGGACTGGCCTATGTCGGTCTCGAGGGCAACATCGGCTGCATGATCAACGGCGCTGGCCTGGCGATGGCGACCATGGACATGATCAAGCTCGCGGGTGGTGAGCCGGCGAACTTCCTCGACATCGGCGGCGCAGCGTCGCCAGAGCGGGTGCTCAAGGCGTTCCGCGCGGTGCTGCGCGACGACAAGGTCGAGGCGATGCTGATCAATATCTTCGCGGGCATCAACCGCTGTGATTGGGTCGCCGAGGGTATCGTCGCGGCGTTCAAGGAGATCGACGTCGAGATCCCGGTGGTGGTACGGCTGGCCGGCACCCACGTCGAGCAGGGCCAGGCGATCCTGCGGGACTCCGGGCTGCCCATCATCACCGCGGACTCCCTCGCCGAGGCGGCCGAGAAGGCCGTCGCCGTGGTGGCCACCGCCGGTGCGAACGCCTGAGTTGGTTGGAGGGGTCGGAAAAACGTCATGGCCATCCTGATCGACGAGCACACCCGCGTGGTAGTCCAGGGCATCACCGGTCGCATCGGGCGCTTCCACGCCGAGGAGATGATCGACTACGGCACCAACGTGGTCGCCGGCGTCACCCCGGGCAAGGGCGGCGAGCGCGTGCTGGACCGCCCGATCTTCAACACCATGAAAGATGCCGTGGCCGAGACCGGGGCGACCGCCTCCATCGTGTTCGTGCCGCCCCCGTTCGCCGCCGACTCCCTCATGGAGGCCGCTGACGCCGGGATCCGGTTCTGCGCCTGCATCACCGACGGCATCCCGACGCAGGACATGATGCGGGTCAAGCGTTACATGCGCCGCTACCGAGCCCCGCAGAAGATGACCCTCACCGGGCCCAACTGCGCCGGCACCATCTCCCCGGGGCGGGCGCTGATGGGCATCATGCCCGGCCACATCTACCTGCCTGGCCGGGTCGGGATCATCGGGCGCTCCGGCACGTTGGGCTACGAGGCCGCGTCCCAGATGAAGGCGCTGGGCATCGGGGTGTCCACCTCGGTCGGTATCGGCGGCGACCCGGTGAACGGGTCATCGTTCCGGGACCACCTGGCGCTGTTCGAGGCCGACGAGGAGACCGACGCGGTGATCATGGTGGGCGAGATCGGCGGCCCGCAGGAGGCCGAGGGCGCCGACTACGTGCGTGACCACATGACCAAACCGGTGATCGCCTACATCGCCGGGCTGTCCGCCCCCAAGGGCCGCAAGATGGGGCACGCCGGCGCGATCGTGTCCGCCGCCGGGGAATCCGCCCAGGAGAAGGCCGAGATCCTGACTGCCGCAGGCATCACGATGGCGCCGAATCCGTCGGCGATGGGTGCCACGGTGGCCCGGGTCCTCGCCGAGCACGGTCTCGCCCCAGTCGCTGTCTGATCTGCTGCAGGAGGTCTTGCTATGTCCGAGCCTGTGGTCATGGTGACCCGCAAGTGGCCGGTGTCGGTTGAGCAGGAGCTGGCGCGGCGTTTCCCGGACGTCCGGCTCAACGCCGACGACGTCCCACTCGGCCGCGACGGGTTGCGCGCGGCGCTGGAGCAGGCCGACGTCGTGCTGCCGACCGTCTCCGACCGGCTGCCGGCCGAGCTGTTCACCGGTGCGCTGCGGACCAGGTTTCTCGGCAACTTCGGCGTCGGCTACAACCACATCGACACCGACGCCGCGGCCAAGGCGGGGATCGTCGTCACCAACACCCCGCGGGTGCTCACCGACACCACCGCAGACACCGCGATGACGCTGCTCCTCATGGTTGCCCGGCGCGCCGGTGAGGGCGAGCGGGAGGTCCGCGCCGGGCGGTGGACCGGGTGGCGACCCACCCACATGATGGGCGCCGACGTCACCGGCAAGACGCTGGGCATCGTGGGCATGGGCCGCATTGGAGTGGCGGTGGCCCGTCGCGGCCACTTCGGTTTCACCATGCCGGTGATCTTCTACGATCCGATCGACTTCGAGCCCGACCACGGGATTCCCGGCGCCCGCCGCGTCGGCACCGTGGAGGAGCTGCTGGGTATGGCGGACTTCGTGTCCCTGCACATGCCCGGCGGTGGCGAGAACACCCACCTCATCGACGCCGCCCGGCTGGCCCGGATGAAGCCGACCGCGTTCCTGATCAACAGCGCCCGCGGTGACGTCATCGACTCCGACGCGCTGATCAAGGCACTGCAGTCGGGCACGATCGCCGGCGCCGGGCTGGACGTCTACGAGGGCGAACCCGACGTCCCGCAGGCGCTGCGGAAGCTGGAGAACGCTGTACTGCTGCCCCACCTGGGCAGCGCCACCCTGGAGACCCGCACCGCGATGGGCATGCTCGTGCTGGACAACCTGCAAGACTTCCTGGCCGGCCGCGAACCCTCCTGCCGGGTGGCCTGAGGTTGGTAGCTCTTCAAGGACTACCAACCTCTGATCGCGTGATCGAGGCTCGGGTTGCCGGAGTCGCAGCGCTGTACGTGGCCAGTCATCCAAGATCATCCAGCGAGCTGGCGGGCCCGGCCATAGCCGGCTCACCAAAAAGGACGCCTGCGACATGGTGCGCTTGATGATGGCGACCGCATCCCCCTGATGGGGACGAGCGAGCTTGGCAACTCTGTCGGAGGTGTCTTGTCGGTCTAGGTGGTCTCGTCACGAGACGGAGATAACTCCCGGACGAGACTCAACGCCGGCGGCCAGGCCGGGCTGCGGTGAGGAGGAGATCGAGCACCTTGCGCGCGTCCTCACGGCGATCGGCATCGGGGTGCAGCGAGGCGACCACCGTCACGATGGCGACGAGGACCAGGTAGATGCACACCGCGGCGACGAGAACCGCCACCGGAGCGTGAGTTGCCGCACTAATGGTGTCCACCCATGTGGAACTCACGGCGCATCTTCGATCTGGTCGAGATCGACGATGTCGTCCTGCTGGGGCCGCCGACTCGCGGATGCCTTCTTGCGCTCAGTCTTCGAGAACGAGCCGATCGGCGTGTAGGTGTACCGCTTGGTCCAGCCGGTGTCCGAGCGGGAATCCTGTTCCCAGCGGTAATCGCAGTGCAGAAGGATTGACCAGCTCGCGCAGACCCCCGTCCGCGGAGTCGGCCGAGATGCCATACCACTGCGGGGCACGGTCTTGGGGAAGCGCGAACCCGTCGTCGAGCGACAGGGCGATCAACAAGATGACCTTGGCCGGAAGGCTGAGGTCCGTGTAGTGCCCTTCGATCCAGTAGGCGTGCGGGAGCTGCAACCAGCGTTCGAACTTGGTCTCGCCGAGCGGCCTCTCGTACTTCGCGCCCGAGCCGTCTTCGCGCAGCAGCGCCAGGTCCGCCCTGCGCCCGGTGCGGCTCCGTTCGATGAGATTGCGGTCTACAAGGCGCTTCATGATCTTCTAGGCGGCACCGCGGGCAGAGCGGAGCTCCGCGTTCTGAGCGAGACCCAGGACCCGAACCCACACCCCGGAAGTCAGCACGCAGTTGTACGGGGCGGAGGCGCTCGCCATAGCGTGTAGAAACAGGTATGCCTCGAGACCGCGGTCGTCGTGGGAGCGTAGAAAAGTTGCGAGCGGTCCCGGCCTGGTGGTTCGGCCGTGGCCCTGCTGCACGAAGACCTTGCGGATCGGGACAATGCCACGGTGGGTCTCCGCCAACAACGTCTCGATGCTCTGTTGGCGTCCCAGCGGGGGCGGGGGCCGGTCGGGACCAGTTGCCGGAGAGGCACCCCGCTGGATAGTCGTTGTCACGCGCCCAATGTAACTGCGCTCGGGGGTTACGAGCTACTAGCCGACCTTTCGTGACTTACCAGGCGGGCGGGTCCGATGAAAAGTGCGTAGTAGATGCCAATGACGAGAGCGTTGCTACCCCCGTGGAAGCGCCGATACGGTCACCTACCGCACGACCCCCGCACCGCGGATTTGCTGGCAGGCCGACGTAGGGCCGCCAGCATCTCGTTCTGGGCTCTTGGGCACCGGCGTGAGGATGGGCTGGCATGGCAGGCTCGTCCGGGGTGATGCAGCTCGGGCATGCTGTCGGCGATGTTCGACGCTGCAGTGGCGGCTGCGGTCCCCACCCCAGCCATGGAAGAGCTTGTGCATATGGGGTGACGTGTCGGGGCCCGGCAGATGCCGCGCTGACAGGGTGCTGTGCGGTCGTATGACAGTGAGGTCGACGGACGCTCTGACGACGGGCTCAACGCGCCGTCAGTTATCCAGCGCCCGGTGCTTATCGGCGACACGTCGTAGCTCGGCGCGGGCGCCGTCCCCGAAGAAAGCGAGACGCTCAAGCGCCGTTAACATCGCCACGTACCGTGCGACATCCGCCGGGTCGTTGTAGTAGGCAGACCCACCGACCACCCCGACCACCACGGTGTGCTCGTCGTAGAGATCGAACCCACACGGCGGGAAGACATTGGCCTCAACACCCCACGGGATCACACCAACCCGGACGTGAGGTCGCCTACTCACCTCGATGATGTGCTCAACCTGTCGCGCCATCACCTCGGGGTCACTGACACGCCAGCCAAGCGCGCCCGCAGTGAGTACGAACGTGAACTGGCGGCCGGGTTCCTCGAGAATCTCCGCACGCTGTATCCGCTCAGTGGCACGGGCCTCAGCGGCCGCCTCAGACAGGGCGCCGGAGGCGAAGATGGCACGGATGTACTCCTCAGTTTGGAGGAGACCGGGAATCACGACCGGGTGGAACACCGAGATGTGCGTCGATCGCGCCTCATTACGGCGCACTCGTGTGCTCGTGCGCTGCGGCGGATCGACTGACAGACACCCGCGCTGGTGCCGCCGCCCGGTGTTGCTCATGGAGGTCCCGTGCCATCGCCACGAGCTGACGCCGAACCGCAGCAGGCGCACCCAGCGCACGGGCGTAGTGGTCGGCGTCCTCCGGAGTAGGAACGAGCCGACCTGCTTCCATACGAGAGATCTTGGCCTGGGAAAAACGTGCTCGCCGCCCCGCTTCGACGCCTGAGGTCACTCCGGCCTCGTCGCGATCTTCCGCAGCAGCTTGGCTAGCTCGCCGTGCGCGACCAGTTTGGACCTACCCCGTGGCACGGGTCATGCCGCTTGGGTGTCGCGGTGGTAGCTCGGGTGCGCGTTCCACCAAGTGGTGAAGTCAGTCGCCTGGCTCCACAGCAGCTCGGCGAGGGCCACCAACGGTGCCGCGCTGCCGGGATCGTCAACCTCGGCGCCGACGAATCGGCATTCGGAGTCGTAGCGGGAGCGGACGACATGTTCCCCGTCGAGCACGAAGAAGTCTCCAACCTGGGCGAGCGCTGGAGTCAACTCTGCAATGCGGACCTGTTCACCGGCCGCTGTGTTCGGCACGTAGCCCCACTCACACTCGTAGCGGACATAGTCTGGTAGAGGGTGGGTGACTGCGTGGACACGGCGCCAAGCCCTGCCCGCAGCGACATCCGCCCGGATCCGGTCCAGCCACGGCTGCTTCGCCTCGGCGGTCGGTGCCGGCTCACCGCGCAGGTACCGGAGGAAGTCGTCATCGTCTGAGGCCGCGTTGTAGAACGGCAGTGTCTCCAACCGGAACAAGTCGCCGGTGTGGTGCTTGGCTACGAACTCGCCGAGTTGGTCAAGGGTGAGAGCCTCGCGAACCTCCGGAAGCTTCATGTAGGTCTCCGTCTCTGAGGCAGAGACGACTTGCCGCCAAGGGCGCTGAAGGGTCCCGTCGCCGTATGCGTTTCGCGTTCGAAGTACCGATACACCGCGCAGCGCCGTGCTCCATCGCCAGCTGCAGGGCCTCTGTCACCGATGTTCCTCACCGTTCCGCAGTCGAGTCGTCATCCGCTGCATTAGAGCTACAGCGTCAGGGCCAGTGACCGCGGCGGAAGCCAAGCGGTGGTAGATGTCCCGGTACAAGGCCACGTCGGCTGGGTGGTTGACGGTGACATAGGTGTGGACCAGCTCTACGGCGACGAACGGATCGTCCTCACCTCGGTCGGCGTAGATCGTGAATCCGTGGAAGGGCAGCACCGGCTCCTTTCCTTCGGGCACGACCCCCAGCGACACGTTGACCTGTTCAGCAACGGTGGCCACACGATCCAACTGGGTCGCCAGCACCTCACGGCTGCAAGCGGGGGGCCATCGCAGCACCGCCTCGGGCAGCAGGAAGCCGAAGTGTCGGGTCCGGTCGCTGAGGGCCTCCTGTCGACGCCACCTACCCGCCAACGCTGCCGCCTCATCCTCGTGGCCCGTGTAGTTGGTCAACCGCAGCACGTGCTCGGCATAGGCAGGAGTCTGCAACAGGCCCGGGATCACCGTCGAGGAGTAGTAGAGCAGTGTCCGCGTGGTCGCCTCGTTCGCCCGCACCGCGTCCTGCAACTGCGGTGACTCAGGCATCAGGCCACGCCATGCCTCAACCTGGGTGAACGCTGCCTCAGTCAACGCCGACAGGCGATCCAGCACCTCCTGGCTGGCACCGCACACCTCCCCCCACGCGAGCACCTTCGGGAGCGGCAGCAGCTTCTCGGCGCGCTCAGCGCGGGAGACCATGGGCTGACTGAGGTTGATCCGCTTGCCGATCTCCCGTTGGTCCAGGCCCGCGAGGCTCCGCAGACGGGCCAGCTCCCGAGCCAGCTGCTGCTGCAACAAGGGGGGTGTCTTACCGACGCTCACCGCGGCGCCCTGTGAGCGGTGAGGTAGTCGGCGAGGCTCACAGAGCGGCCCACGGCCAGCTTTCGCTGCCGTTCCAACTCCGCTACCGAGGCCGAATCGGCCACCGACTCGATGTCGAGGAGCTGACCCTGGTCATCGAAGTACAGCAGCACCCCAAACGCTGCCAGGGTTCCGTGATCGAACAACCAGAAGTCGGGACCGAGGTCGGCCAGTTCGGGATGCACGCCACGGTCGGCGAGCCCAATCACCTCACCGGTGGCCTGGGACTCCACGTAGCCGATGAGCTCGTAGCGTAGGTACTCCGATAGCGGGTGCTCGATGATGTGCACCCGGCCCCAGTGCTTGCCAGCGGCGGTGGTCACGGCGATCCGCCGCAGCCATGAGCTGGTGCGGACGCTGCGTTCCGGGCGCGGCAGCCCCTCGCGGAACGCCCGGAGCCGTGAGTCCTCTTCGGACACGGCGTAGTTCTGGTGCGTCTCCAGGTGGAATGCAGAGACCTGGAACGCGTCGAAGAGCTGGTCGAACTCCTCCAGGGTCATGGCACTCAGCGGGGCAGGTCGGAGAGCCGCTCGTCGTGCAGCTCTGGGGGTAGCTCTGAGAGCAGGCGCTGCCAGTCCTTGATCGGAATCCGCAGCACTCCCTCATGGTCGGGCAGATCGTCCGGGATGTGCTCCGGGGCGGTCGTCTTGTAGCCGCGGACGATGACGTCGGAGCCATCGAATGTCAGGTAGAAGGTCGGGCAGGGGCCATTCTCGCATCCGTTGGTGGCGATCACGATCAGAGACATGGCGTTGCTCCTGACTCGGTGAGACTAGGTGTGACTCAGCCATGGTCCGGCACTCCGCTCGATGACGCAAGGCTCGCCCATCCACGGCCTTGCATGTGGTGGAATTATATGCCAAAGTATTCACGGTACTCAAGCTGAGGCAGTATCAGTCCCTGGACCGTGCGTGACCACTTGCAACGAGGGCGGTCCGGGGCTTCCAAACCACGGACCACGGTGAGTCCCGGAAGACCAGAGTTCTACCAACCACGCGGGGAGGCCGCGGTGCATTTCGCTTGCTCGACTGTCGATCCCGAAGCCTTCTTTGGCCCCGCGGACTCCGCTGTCGAGACACCTCCGCACGCCGACGAGCGGGGTGCTGTCCAAGTTGAAGACGAGCATGTGAGTGGGAAGCCAGCCGGGCCAGAACACCGACGCCTCTTGCCCATGGTTACCCAGCAATCCACCGCGATCAAGGAGTGGAGCACCGTGCCGATAGGGATACAGTACCTCACCTTCGGCGACGCGGGCGTGCGGTGGTCGGCGCCGGTGTCGCGGTCGAAACACCGCGTGTCATCGCGATGACCGATGCTCGCACGTATCGCGCCCACCTCGTGACCGACGCGGTCGCCACCGCTGGTCGTGCGGATGTGGGGTGCTATGTCGCCATGTGCGACACAGTCCTGCTCGCTGCGAGCCTGACCACCCCGGAAACCGGTTTCTGCAGTTCCTGTGCCTACTGGCGCAGACACGGAGGTCATCCGACGTTGGGTAGAGGTAGAGCCCACAGCGGGAGCAGAGGTGGTGGCCGATGGGAGCTGATAGCCGGGATGTGGTGATTGCAAAGCGATTGCTCGACCATCTCAAACTGCGTGGCTTTCAGTTCCGGCGGGCCGCCCCGGGCGAGGACGGGCCCCTGATGGGAAACCGGGTGACCGGTGATTGGGTTGACATGATCCACATCGAGGGATTCAGTCGCGACTGCTTCGCCTGGCGTAAGCGGACATCGTCGCTGATCGTTCCCGGCGATGGACTGGTAGAGCATCGGGCGACCGGCAATGCGCTCACCGTACTCAACGAGGTGCTTACCTGGGAGACGGGATCGTGACTCACAAGCTCTAGCCTGTATCCGCTACGGCCGTCGAAAGATGCGGCATTGAGACTGTCGCCTGACATGAGGAGGACGCCGCGTGAGTAGCAGTGCGCAAATCGAGCCGTTCGGTCTGACCTTCCGGGTTCCTGTTTCCCCCTCGGCGGTACCGACCGAAGCAGTTTGCACAGCGGTGTATGATCAGCAGCGTCAAATGGCATTGTTCAATGGTCGACCCTTATCGGAGTTGAGCGCACAGGAACAGATGGCCACATCCAGCCCGACCGAGACTGACGGGAAGGATCCGATTTCGGTTGACTCCGACCCGTTCTACGACTGATGGCACGCATTCGTCGTCCACAGGTGCTGGTGCTCACCGCACCCGTGGACCCGACCGCAGACATGGTGCTCACCCACCTGCACAGCGACCGGGTTCCGTTCCTGCGGCTGGATGCCGCACAGTTCCCCACCGAAATAACCCTCACCAGCGAGATCGGACAGCACACCCAGTGGCGCGCTGCGCTGAACGGTGTGTCACTGGACGAAGTAAAATCTATCTACTATCGACGGCCGGGGCGGTTCGAGTTCGACGCCTCCATACCCTTGGAGACGATCCCTTGGTGCGAGGGGCAAGCGCGGTTCGGGTTCTGGGGAGTGCTGGAATCCCTGGCCGCTACCTGGATCAACCCGCCCAGCAGCGTGCAACAGGCCGAATACAAACCCCGCCAACTCGCGCACGCAACGGCGGCGGGCCTGACTGTGCCACCGACCTTGGTCACCAACGACCCGCAGGCTGTGGCGGAGTTTGCAGCGGAGCAGCCTTACGGGATCGTCACCAAGACCCTGTACGCGCGGATGCCCCGCACCGAGAACGGGCGACTGTCCGGAGTGGTGTACACCAGCGACGTACCACTGGACCGATATCGCGAACCCTCCATTTCCGCGACCGCGCACCTGTTCCAGGCTAAACTAGTGAAGACGGCTGACCTCCGCGTGACCGTGATAGGTGACTCAGTCTTCGCCACCCACATTGATAATCCCGGTGAGTTGGATTGGCGCCGTAACCACGACAACATCACCTACCGACCCTACGAGCTGCACGACACCGTGCTCACAGGCGTTCATCTGTTGATGCGTTCTCTCGGCCTCGTCTTCGGCGCCCTGGATTTCGTCCTCACCGACCAGGGACACCAGTTCATCGAGATCAATCCGAATGGTCAGTGGGGATGGATCGAACATCAGACCGGGCAACTCATCTCCCGCGCCCTCGCGGCCGCGTTGAAAGGGACATCAGCGTGACCGACACACCGGCCATCGGGCAAGGCCCCGACACCACCGTCGACTCCGACGAGACCCGCTCCCTGCGCCGCGAGATGGTCACTGCCTTGACCAACGACGGCACGCTCACCGACGACCGCTGGCGCGATGCATTCCTCGCGGTGCCCCGGCACGTGCTGGTACCGACCTACTACCAGGCCATCGAGCACGTCGACGGCGAGGCGGACCGGGACCGTTGGCTTCGGCTGGTCTACTCCGACACGACACTGATCACTCAACGCCGATCCGACGCCGTCACCTCCTCGGGCACCATGCCCAGCCTGGTGGCGATGATGTTGGAGGCGCTTGAGGTCGAGGACGGACATCGGATCCTGCAAGTGGCCACCGGCACCGGCTACACCGCCGCCCTGCTGTGCGAACGCCTGGGCTCAAGCAAGGTGACCAGCATCGACGTCGACCCCGACCTCACCACCGCAGCCCGAGACCGGCTGCGACGCTGCGGCTACACCCTCGCCGTGATCACCGGCGACGGGGCACACGGCTATCCCAACCGCGCTCCCTACGACGGGATCATCGTCACCTTCGGAGTGACCAGCATCCCGCCCGCCTGGATCGATCAAACCCGGGCCGGGGGCGTCATCCTGACCCCGGTGTTCTCCGGCCTGGTGAAACTCAAGGTCACCGGCGAGGGCAACGCACAAGGAGCCTTTATCGGTCCGGGGTATTTCATGCGCCACCGCCGTACCCCGAATGCCTCGCCTGGCGGGAACTCAGTGGCCGTGACCGGCGAGCCCCGATGGCCACAGCGCACCACCGACCTGCCCAGCAGTGTCTACTACGACACCGACTTCCGGTTCTTCCTCGACTTGGCCATCCCCGGCCTCGCGCACGGTTACCGCGACAACGACCTACACAATCTCACGATCAGGGCACCTGACGGGTCACACGCTCACGTCACCCCTGCGGGTGACCTCATCCAATCCGGGCCACGCCGGCTCTGGGACGACATCGAAACCATTCACCAGGGCTGGTGTTCACTAGGCACCCCGCCCCGCGAACGCTTCGGCCTGACCGTCACACCACAACGCCAATCGATCTGGCTGGACACACCCGACAGCAACCATCGATGGCCGACGGGTTGACGTCCCCGCAGCCAGCGACCGTAACGTGCACAGCATCATGTGACGGGGAGGCGGTTGTGAGCGGGGAGCTGGCAACTTCCGCACTGGTGGTTCTTGTGGTGGGGGCGCTCGCTCTGACTGGCTGGACCGCGCGGTGGGTGGTGGGGCGTCCGGAACGGATCCGGGACGGACTCGTCTGGGTCGCGGACCGCCCGGCGGTGGCCTGGGTGAGATCACGCTACCCCAGGCAGTGGAGGTTCCTGGGTCGCCGGTTCGCGCCAGGTGAGGCCGCCGGGTTGACGTTGACGCTCGGCGTGGCCGCCGTGCTCGCGTTGGGTATGGGATTCGGAGAACTGTTGGACCATGTGCTCGACGGTGAGGGCATCGCGGTGGCCGACCGCCCAATGGTGTGGTTCCTCGCCGCACACCGCCAGCCTTGGTTGACCACCACAGCGCGGGTGATCACCGATATGGGCAGCCCGTTGGGTGCGGCGGTGACGGCCGCCGTCGTCGGCGCGGCGTTGGCCTGGATCCGGCGGTCGTGGCTGCCGCTGCTGGTCTTCGCGCTCGGCGCGGGCGGCATCGGGGCGATCCATATGACGGTGAAGCAGCTGGTGAGCCGGGACCGCCCGCCGCTGGCCACCGCGGTGCTGGGTGAGCAGGGCTACTCCTTTCCTTCTGGGCACACCGTCGGGACCACAGTGGTCTGGTTGCTCGCGGCGTGGATGGTCAGCCACTGGGTGATCGGCCGGCGAGCGGTTCGGGGCGCGGTCTGGACCGGGGCGCTTGTGATGATCGTCGCGGTCGGGGCGACGCGGGTCTATCTGGGGGTGCATTTCCCCAGTGACGTGCTGGCGGGCTGGGCGTTGGGAGCAGCGTGGGCCGTCACCATCGTGCTGGTGGTGACGGTGTGGGAACAGTCCCACCGGAACCTGACCGCCTCGGTTGGTTCAAGAACGACTGTCCCCATAACGAGCGATACAGGCGGGTAGCTGCCAGGGATTATGTCCGGTCATCCTGTCCTTAACCTGGGTGAAGGGTTCCACGACACTGCCGTAACGTGAGGCTGGCCAGCACATGAGAGGCAGGTGCCAATGCCCGTCGGCGACGGGAGCGGGTCACGCGCCCCCGCGGTCATGCTGGGTGCTGTCATCCGGGAGTTGCGGGAATCCCTTGGCTGGTCACAGTCTCGGCTTGCCACGGCGTTGTGCAACGTTGCCAAGCACGAGACGGTGACCCGGGAGAATGTTTCGCGCTGGGAGACCGGCAAGCGCGTCCCGGGCTCGTGGTGGCTGCGCCACCTCGCCACTGTTTTGCAAGTTCCCGTCGAGGTCCTGGAGCGAGCTGGGGTGGATCGTCGTCGCTTTCTCACTGATGTGGCCGGCGTGAGCATCGCGCAGCTGATCACGTCCGATCTGATCGAGCAAGGCTTTGCCGCCGCGTTGCACGGTGGCTATCCCACACCGGATGACTGGGGCCAGGTGGTCGATACCTATGGCCGAGACTACATGATCTTAGGCGCCGGCGAGATCCAGAAACGCCTCGCCGCCGACCTCGTCATCCTTCAGCAGCAACTCGACACCCCGCGTCTGTGGGCTGTCGGCGCGAAGCTGGCGACCCTGTATGGGAAGACGTTTCCCGGCATCGACGGCGCCAAAGCCCTCACCTGGTACCGGCACGCGGCCACGTTCGCCGACCGATCCTGGGACAAGGCCACCCGGATCTGGGTGCGTGGACGGGCCGCCATCGCACTGGGCTACGAGGGCGCGTCCCTCAATGCCGCCGAACTCTTGGCCGACCAAGCGATCGCCCTTGATGAGCGGCCCTCACTCGGTCGGCTCAACGCCGTCATGGGTAAAGCCCACGTCGCGGCGATCCGTGGCGACTCCGGCACCGCGATGAGGCTGCTGGATGAGGGCCGCAGGGTCTTCGACACCGCCGGATCGGACGACGCCGAATCTGACTATGCGGTGCCATGGTGGCGGTTCAACGTGTTCGTCTCGCTGATGGCCGCGCGGTTGGGTGCGGAACACCTGGCCCTCCAAGCTCAGGACGAGGCGGCCCGAACCCTCCCGGAGTCACTACCCCGGTTCCACACACATCTGGAGATGCACCGGGGCCTGATGCTCGTCCGCGCCGGAGACCACGAAGGCGGAACGAGCTACGCCCGAGCAGCACTCGACGTGCTACCGGTCGAGAAGCACTCTCTGACGCTTCGGATGCTGATGACGGAAATCGAACGTTCCTGACCGGTGCGGCCACTAAGTTGGCCACTCCCGAGCCCGCATGTCCTCACCCAGGGTAAGACGCATGCGCACGACGAGATCAGCGAGGCCAACCGAGAAATCCACCAACGGGCGTCTCCCGGTCGGGACACAGGTCCAACTCAAACGCCACGCAACGATCGTCACGGGCGTGGTGGAGCACTACGAACCGCAGTGGAACAGCACGACGTTCCCGGTCGCCTACACCTGGCACGGTGCCCGCATCTGGACCCTGGCCAGCACCGACGAGTGCACAGTGCAGACAGCGAGCTACTACCTGGCGGTCTCCCGGGCGCGGGCCAGGTCGGCGGCGCCGATGAGGCCGGCATCGGGACCGAGTTCGGCGATTCGGAGCTCGGCCAGGGGGCGGTGTCCGCCGCCGGTCAGATATTCACGAAAGGCGGCCAGCGCGGGGGCACGGAGCAGCTCACCGGCCGCGGACACTCCCCCACCGATGACGAACAGACCGGGGTCGAGAATCGCGGCCAACCCGGCCAGGCCGCGCCCCAGCCAGGTTCCGACCACCTCGAAGCAGCGCAGTGCCGCCACATCGCCGGCCGCGGCGGCCTGGGTGACCATCCGGCCGGTGATGGCATCGCGCCGGCCGCCGGCGAGCCGCAACAGTTCCCCGGCCATCGCTGGTGAGACGCGGGCGATCTCCTGGGCCTCTCGCTCGAGAGCCCGGCCGCTTGCGTACTGCTCCCAGCAGCCCTGCAAGCCGCATCCGCAGCGCCGCCCACCTGGGACGACAGTGAGGTGACCGAACTCGGCCGCCGCGCCGAACTGTCCCCGCAACAGTTGCCCGTTCACCACGATGCCACCACCGATCCCGGTGCCTAACGTGAGTGTCACCACGTGGTCCACACCGCGGCCGCCACCGAAGCGGACCTCCGCCCAGGCAGCGGCGTTGGCATCGTTCTCGACCACCACGGGCAATCCCAGCCGGCGCGCAAGCGTCGCCTGCAGCGGCTCATCGCGCCAGGCGAGATTCGGGGCGAACATCACCGTGGCCCGCTGCGCATCGACGAAGCCGGCCGCCCCGATACCGACTGCTTCGACGTCGTACTCGCTGCTCAACTCCCCGACCGCGGCGACGATCACGTGCTCGATCTGCGACGTGTCGTTGGCAGGCGTGTCCCGGTGCGTTGTGGCGACGAGCCTCCCGCCCGCGTCGACGACACCGGCCGCCACTTTGGTGCCGCCGATATCCACGCCGATGGTCAGGGTTCGCATCGTCGCAGTCGAGCATGCTGTTGTCAGCGCTGCCGCAGCCAGTGAGCCAGTTCGTTCAAGAACCGCTCCACCCCCCCGATCGACTCCAGCATGAAATCCCCGGCAGTTGCCAGGCAGCCTACCCCGGGTCGCCGACGTCGACGACGACAACTCCGATGCCCGCTGTCCCCCCGAGGTCCCGCGGAGGCGGTGGCTCTCATCCCGCTCCCGAGATAAGCGCCACCGCCAGCGACTCACGGGCCTAACAGTCGTCCCAATGGCGGTACCAGTGACGCTTGTGGCCGCGCCAGTGATACTTGTGGTGATACCCGTAGCGTTTCTTGTAGTGACGGCGTCGATAACCCCCGTCGTAATCCCCGCCGTAGCCACTGCTACCGAAGATTTCCGCGATCTTCATATCCCCTCCTACTTCCTCCCAGGAGCTCCTCTTGCTCAGGGGAAAACCCGCCAGTTTACCCCTGAAGTCGCGCAGTCGTTCCGCTAGCAGCGATCCGCCGACTCGGCCAACATCATCAATGCCGGCAGATGCTGGATTCGGATCTGGACTGACGACTGCGCCATCATGACACCCCCTACCGTTCCTGCTGCTTAAACTAAGAGCCCGGCGGCCGCTGTGCTGATACGTGATGACTGGCTGACCACCCGATCGGACGCAGCGCGCATATCGACGCACTCCCTTGAGCTACACATCGTGCACGATTGATCACTCTAGGTCGTCGTCACTAGGCCGCCGGTCCAAGACCGTATGCATCGAGTCTGCGCCTGAGCTGTCGTAAGGCCCGTGCCCGCGTGGGCCCGATCGCACCGGCAGGAATCCCGACGGTGCGGGCGACCTCGGAGTAGGAACGGGGATGATCGGTGAACAGCGCCCGTAGCAGGGCACGTTGGCGAGGCGACAGCTCCTCGACGAGGTCCCACAGCATCCGCGTCACGTCGACGTTGACGAGGCTCTGCTCTGGGCTCGCCGAGGAGTCGGCGATCGTTTCGGTCATCGAGTCAACGGGGACCGGGATGCGCTTGGATTGACGCAGGATGTGCAGGCATTCGCGGCAGGCAGTGGTAGCCAACCACCCGGCCAGCCGGTCTGGCCACTGCACGCGGTGGGCGTTCTCGGCCAGCCGCAGCCAGGTCATCTGCATCGCGTCAAGCGCGTCGGCGTCCTGCAGCCGAAATGACCGTACCGTCGCAGACACGAGCTTGTCGTACCGGCGCAGGACCTCTTCCCAGGCCATTGCGTCGCAGTCACTCCCGGTGGCGGCGACCTCCGAGGCGGCACGTGCCGGAAATGCGGTGGCTGCACGGGCGGTGTCTCTCTCGACGTGCCGCATGGTGATCATGTCAGTCCCCCAGCGGGTGTACGTCACAAACGGGGTGAACCTTGTACGCAGGCACGTACGATGTCTATCGAATATCGAGGAGGGTCGCTACAGGCCAACCGGGTGTAGGTGTACGCTGTACATTTCGGACTTACGCGGCGCTTGCGGCTCCGCGGCTACGCGAGTGGGCGGTTGCCCGGAATCAGCACAACCGGTCAGCGTTTGTGGATGTGAACGGTGACGTTCATGCCGGGAACCAGGTCGAGACCTTGGGCGTCCGCGAGCGCGATCTTGACCGGAATGACCTGGGTAACCTTCTGGAAGTTGCCAGATGCGTTGGCCTGCGGGAACAGGGAGAACTCTCCGGCGGCACCGCCCTGGATCTCGCGGACATAACCGGTGAGCTGGGCATTGGAAAAAGCGTCGACAGTCACGTCGACTTGCTGACCGAGGTGAACCTGCTTGATGTCGGTCTCCTCGACGCGGGCGGTGACATAAAGCTTCTCGAAATCATAGGCGACGGCGAGTTGCGTACCGACGGTGACGAACGCACCCGGCACACCACTGTCCACTGCCACGGTGCCATCGGCTGGGGCGCGGATGCTCATGAGGGGTTGGACGAACCCGCCTTGGATCTTGATGCGGCCGACGACCTGGTCTTCGTTCAGTACGGCGCCTTCAGTGGCGCGCCAGTCGACGAGGGTACCGGTGGTAGGCGCATTGACCAGGATCTTTTCGCCATCGATTTGAGCGTTGTCGGTGCTGACGAAGTTGCGGGCGTTGAGGAAGTAACTGGTGGCGAAACCCCCGGCGGCGACCAGTGCCACGACCAGGATCATGACCAGCGCGATGCGAGTGGAGCGTTTGAGCCTGCGCCGTCCTGGCGCGGCGCCGTCAGCGGGCGGCTGGTCGGCCGGCTCGGAGGGTGGCGGCACGGGGCCCTCCATACTCACACCTCCCCATTGATGTGATGCGCTCGTCAGCGCGAGCCTGATCCATAGACTACGCGCCGTGCCTTATCCTGGGGAAGCTCGCCAGAGGCCTAGTTATGGTCGTACCAGAGGGATGATCACGTCGTCGACGATCTCGATCAACACCTGGTCGGAGATCTGTGAGCAGTGCACCAGGAAATGCTGACGCAACAAGTCGGGACCGAGACTCGCGATGCGGGGCGTGAGCGCGGCGGTGCGGACCTCGCCACGAAGCGCGCCTCGCCGGAGCACGTCAAGAAAGAGGTCGACGCTGGGGTCGATGAAGCGGATCCGGATGACCTCCAAGAGATCAGGGTTTCGGATGGTCTCGGCCATCAAACCGCGGACCGCCTCGCCGGACGCGCCGTTGAGCAGAGTGGCGAATCCTCGCAGGCAAGCCAGGACGTCCTCGCGCACGCTGCCGGTGTCCGGTGGCTCACCGCAGCCGGGCAGGGTGTGGTGGACCGCGTCGGCCACCAGTTCGGCGCGGTTGGACCAGCGCCGATACAGCGATCCCTTACTCGCGCGCGCACGGTTGGCCACGTGTTCCATCTTCAGCTCGGCGTAACCGACCGCGGTCAGCTCGTCGAGGGTGGCTTCGAAGATCGCCGCGTACAGGGCGTCGCCACGGCGACGAGGCCCCTTGCGATGGTCGACCGCGGCCTTCTCAGGCACAAGCTCCACAAGCCTCGTAGATCTCATGGGTCTCGTAGGTCTCACCAATGCTGCTCAACGCCCACACCTCTCGTGCCTTAGGTAACACCCCTTGGGTAACACCAGAGCGTCCACTCGAAGAGGTAGAACAGAATAGAGCACGCGGCGTTCTGGTGGCCCAGCCGGTCCGATGGCACAGTGGAGGCATGGTCCGCGCCACAGCGGAGGCGAGCCCCAACGGGGCGGCCCCCGGAGGTTCGCCCGCTTCGGGGGCTGAGCAGCGATCGACCCCGGGCTGGGGGCTGCCGCTGGCAGTGCTGATCGTCGGGGTGTTCGTGTCGATCCTGGACATCACCATCGTCAATGTGGCCATCCCCTCCATCCAGAACGAGTTCGGAGAGACCACCGACGACGCGCAGTGGGTGGTGACGGCCTACGCGCTGACGGAAGGCGTAGTGGTACCGGTCACTGCGTGGCTGGGATATCGCTTCGGGTTGAGCCGGGTGTACCTGCTGGCGCTGTTGGGCTTCGCCGCCGGGTCGGCGTTGTGTGGACTCGCCTGGGACCTGAACAGCCTGGTGATCTTCCGGATCGTGCAGGCGATCCCCGGCGGGATCCTGCCGGCGATCACACTGTCGATCTTGTTTCGGATTGTGCCGCGGGACCGGATCGGCGCCGCGATGGGCATGTATGGACTGGGGGTCGTGTCCGCCCCGGCAATCGGACCACCCCTGGGCGGGTACCTGGTCGAGTACTTCGACTGGCGGCTGATCTTTTTCATCAACGTGCCGATCGGGATCCTGGGTGTGGTGGCCGCAGCGCTGGTGTTGCCGAGATTCCCCAGACAGCCGGCGCGGCGGTTCGACGTGCTGGGCTTCATCACCGTGGCCAGCGGGTTGTTCGCGCTGCTGCTGGCGACGTCGGAGGGGACGGACTGGGGGTGGAGCTCCTACCGGGTCCTGGGTCTGCTCACCTTCGGCGTGCTGAGCCTGGCGCTGTTCGTGGTGATCGAGCTGGAGGTCGCCGACCCGTTACTGGATATCCGGATATTCCGCTACTGGGCGTTCACCAACTCGCTGTTGTTGATCGCAGTGCTGATGGTGGTGATGTTCGGGGTGCTGTTCTACATCCCACAGTTCCTGCAGCAGGTCCAGGGGCTGGGCGCATTCGACTCCGGACTCGTCCTGCTGCCCCAGGCGCTGGTGATGGCGGTGTTGATGCCGATCTCCGGGCTGGTCTATGACCGCATCGGGCCCCGCTGGCCGGTGTTCGTCGGCTTGGTGATCGTGGCCGCCAGTACCTATTGGTTGCACACGATCACCATCGACTCGTCCCGCGAGCAGGTCATGTGGATGCTGGCGCTGCTGGGCACCGGTCTGGGGATCGCCATGATGCCGATCTTCACCGGGGGAATCGCGGTTATCCCGGAGGCACACGTCAACGTGGCGAGCGCGTTCAACAACGTCGTGCAGCGGGTCTCGGGCGCGATCGGGTTGGCGGTGCTCACCGCAATCTTTACGACTCAGAATGCCCAGCAGATGGCCGGACGCGCCGCGCTGCTGCCCGCGGACACCGCCACCCCAAACCTCGGCCCCACCGCCCCGGCTTGGATGGGTCCGTGGGCCACCCAGCGGGAGACCGAACTGCAGGTCTTCGTCGGGGCGATGAACAACCTGTTCCTGATCTGCGCCGCGCTGGCCGCGCTGGCCGCGCTGGGGGGGCTGCTGCTGAGATCCGGACCCGCCCCCGCGGCTCCGGCCGGCTTCGCCCCGCCCCAGCAGGCGACCCAGCCGGCGACCTCCACCAACGGCAGCCCGCCCCGACCGTCCGAGCAGTTGGTCGACGTTGGGACCGTCGATGGTGAGACCGTCGACGTTGAGACCAAGGTTCGCCCGCGGGATACCTGACCATGCGGGCCGAGCTTGAGCAGTTCCTGACCATGGGTCTAGACGAGGTCCTGGCCCGACCGGCACCGACCGAGCCGGAGCAGCGCGCGCTGGCGCTGTTCGAATCCGTGGTGGCGACGGTGCCGGCCTACCGGGCGTTTCTCGCCGAACACAACGTCCACCCGGCGACGGTAAGGACCGTGGACGGTTTCTCCACGCTGCCGCTGCTGACCAAGCACAACTACCTGCGCCGGCATCCGCTGCCACAGCTGTGCCGTGGCGGCGAGCTGGTGGGCTGCGACATGATCGCGGTGTCCTCCGGCTCGACCGGCGAGCCCACCTTCTGGCCGCGGTCGGTGTCCGACGAGTTCGCCGTCGCCACCCGATTCGAGCAGGTCGGGAGGACGCCGACCGGGACCGCTACCTGGCCATCGCAGTCGAGCTAGCGCCCGGCGTGACCGGCACCGAGCAGATGCGGGCGGCGATAGCGCAGTCAATCGCCGGCCAGCTCCGCAGGCTGAACAGCGAGTTCGCCCACTACACCCCACTGGAGTGCCAGCTCCCGCGGCTGAGCCTGTACCCGGCCAGCGACCCGGAATACTTCCCACCCGGTGTCAAGCACCGCCACTCCCGCTGAGCGTCTAAGTCGATGCTGGTGCGGTAGCCGAACCACCTGACTGCTCTCAGCTTCCCGAACAAGAGGGCTGGTAGCAAACCAGGGTCGGTTGCACTCTACTTAGGGGCTAGGTAGCATGACAGTATGGCTGGTGGCTCAGGGCCGCGGATGACGTTGCCGACGCAGCTGGTGCTGCGGGCAATGCTCGCCGAGCCCACTCAGGAGATATACGGGTTGCAGATCGGCCAGGCGGCTGAGTTGCCCAGCGGTACTATTCATCCCATTCTGGCCCGGCTGGAGGGCTGCGGCTGGTTGGAGAGCCGCTGGGAGGACATCGACCCGGCGAAAGAGGGCCGGCCCCGGCGCCGCTACTACCGCCTCAGCGCCGAGGGTGCCGAGTGTGCTCGCACCGCCCTCGCGCGGGTCCACACTCCTCGGGCCCTGCTAAAACACCTGCGTCCGGACCTGGCTGGGGGAGCGTCGTGATACGCCTTGTCGGCTCGCTGCGGGTGCCGGCCAGCGCGTGGGAACTGCGCCGAGCACTGGTCGAGGCAGAGTGCACCCCAGATGGTGCCACTACGCGCCGAGCAGCGGAGCGGTAAGCGCCGTGGCGAACCGGCTGCTCTCAAGCGTCGGGGCTGGTGGCGCGGCGCTGGTCGCCACCGTGCAGCCTGGGCTGCTGGTGGCGGTGGTGCTGGCCGTCGCCGTGCTGGGCGGGCTACCGCTGCTCTTGATCACAACTCTGGCGCTGGTGGCGGTGTACTCGCACGATCCGGCACGGCGTACCGCTGCGGAGAAGATCCTCGATCGGCTGCTGAGCACGCTGCGCCCGCGAGGGCCCTCGACTCCCACTCCTCGGCAAAGGAGGACGCCGGACCCAAAACCTGGTGGCCCGTTATGAACACGCCCAGTCAATACGCCCGCACCGCCCTCGCCCGTGTTCACACCTCCTGGACCCCGCTGAGCCGACTGCGTCCAGGCCTGGCCGGAGGGGCATCGTGAAACGGCTGGGCGGCCGCAGCCGCGCCAACCCCTGCGACTGCACCAACGCTCTCGCTCGCGCTAACGCCCTCGCTAACGCGCTCGTTCTCGCTCACGACCTCGCCCACGATCTTGACAACGCCGAGGTCCTCGTCGGCACTCTCGCCCGCACCAACGCCCTCGCTTGCGCCCTCGCCAATGCCAGCACCCATAATCTCGATCACGCCCTCAACCTCGACCACGCCCGCGCCCTTGCCAGCGACCTCGTCCGCGCCCTTGCCAACGACGTTGCCCGCGACGTTGCTCGCGATCTCGCCCGTGACCTCGCCCGCGATCTTGTTGACCTTGACCCCACGGCGCACTGGGCCAGAGCAGTAGTAGCTGGTGGTGCCCGATCAATGCCGGGCCGAGTGTCGCGCGGGTTGGTGGCGCTGGCAGTGCGGATGCTGCCCATGTCACAGCGATCGCGCTACCGCGAGGAGTTCCGCGTCGAACTGGTCGAGCTGCCGCGCCGGGAGCGGCGAGGATACTCGCTGCGGGTGCTGGCCAGCGCGTGGGAGCTTCGCCGGGCATTGGTCGAGGCGGTGGGCCCACCGGATGGCGCAGCGGCGAGCCGAGCGGAGCGGTGACCCGAAACGTGATGACCTGCCCCACCGCCGACGATCAGGATTCTGCGGCGATGAAGCCCTGCGCGGCGAGCCAGGCGCGGGCAACCCGGCGGCCCGACTTGCCCTCCGCGGACCGCTGCCGGTTCAGGTCGGACATCACCTCGTTGGTCAAGGCCGCGGAAATCGGCGCGAATACCGTGGCAATGTTCGGGTCACGGTCGTAGACGTCTGCGCGCATGGTAGGCGCCGCGTTGTAGAGCGGGTGGTACAGCTTGTCGTCCTGCAACACTGTCAGTCCGAGTTGAGGGATGCGGCCGTCAGTGGTGAACACCTCCCCGAATAGGCACTCCTTCTGATCGGCAGTGGCCTGGTAGATGGCACCGAGTTGCAGCACCCGCAGCTGATCCGGCGGCACCTGGAAGCCGTAGGTCCGCTGCAGGCCCAGGAGCCCGTCGTCCCGGTTCTGGTATTCGGACTCGATGCACACGTTGCCGGGCTTGCCGGCGCGGAGGTATGCGGCCATGTCCGACTGCGTCCGCAGCCCGAGCTGTTGAGCCCGCTCCGTCTTGACAGCAAAAGCGTAGGTGTTGTTGAACGGGGTCGGCTGGAGCCAGACGATCTTGTTCTCGGTCAGGTCCCGTTCTTTGACCGCCTCGTACTGCGCCGTGCTGTCCTGGATCGGCTGCTGGCCCAGGAAGGTGACCCACGCGGTACCGGTGTATTCCCAGTACAGGTCGATGTCACCACCGACAAGCGCGTTGCGGGTTGCCTCGGTGCCGCCGACATTGCACCGGTCGGTGACCGCAGCGTTGACCGACTCCAGGGCGGCGACCGCAACCTGACACAACACCAACTGCTCGTCGGCGCTCTTACTCCCCACGATGTAGGACTGGCCCTCCAGGGTGACCTGCTGGGCGAGGCTGCCGCCCTTCGCTGGCGGGCCACTACTGCTCAGCCCGACGCATCCAGCCGTCAGCGCGGCGACCGCCACCAATGCCGCCAGCACGGTGGCGGTGCGCCCACGTCCAGGTCTCACCCGACCCTGCCACTCACGAGCCGTTCGGCGACGCCGGCCAGCCAGTCGACGAGCAGCGCCAACGCCGCCACGATGACCGAGGCGACGAGCACCGCCTGCGACCGACCGAGTTGGAGCATGCTGCTGATCGGTTCGCCGAGGCCGCCCGCACCGATGTAGGTGGCGAGCGTGGCAGCGCCGACGTTGAGCACGAGCGCCACCCGGATTCCGGCCACCATCACCGGTACCGCGAGCGGGATTTCCACCCGCAGCAGCGTCTGCCGCGCCGACATGCCCATCCCGCGGGCCGCCTCGATCAGCGTGGGGTCCACCTGCCGAAGCCCGACCACGGTGTTGGTGACCACCGGCAGGAACGATGCCAGCACCAGAGCGACGATCGCCGTCGTGGTGCCGAAGCCGAGCAGGAAGGCCAGCAGGATGATCACGCCGTAGGTCGGCAGCGCCTGCATGAAGCCACCGAACGCAAGCGTCCCGGTACGGATCCGGCGTAGCGCCGGACGGCTCAGCGCGATCCCGAGCGGTAGCGCGATGACGATCACCAGCACGGTGGACGCCGCCGTGAGCCAGATGTGCTCGACGAGCCTTGCCCACAGGTATGCGGGATCCAGTACTCGCTGTTCGACGCTGTCCAGCTGCCGGCTAGCGGTGTAGAGCAGCACCACCGCCAACCCCACGACCACGATCACCGGCGTGGCGACCAGGTCGCGGTTGCGCCAGATCCAGCTGGGCGCACGCGCGGGTGCCACTGCGACCAGTGTCGGGTTGGCGGTCATGGCCGCCTCCCCGTGGTCCGCAGCTCGCTGACCAGGGAATCCCACCGCAGCGCCCCCCGTGGCTGCTCGTCATCGTCGACCACCACGACCAGCGGGGCGCGGGCGTCGAGCATGACGTCGACGGCATCGTAGACCGTGCC
>JBOHHF010000230.1:0-11578 GCA_050700495.1 Pseudonocardiaceae bacterium | reverse complement strand
GTCCAGGGCCTGCGGGAGATCGTCTCCTTCGGCAGCCAGACCCACCGGCTGGCGCTGCTGCGCGCGCGCGGTGCCCGCCTGCGCGCGGCCAATATCGCCCACGGGCGACGCACCGGATTGGAGGCCGCGGCTACCGACACGATCGCCGTGGGCGGCGTGCTCGCGGTCCTGCTCACCGGCGCGAGCCTGGTGAGCTCCGGTTCCCTGTCGGCGACCTGGTTCCCGGTTGCCGTCGTGGTCGCCGCAGTGTCCATGGTCCCGTTCGTCCAGGTCACAAAATACGCTCACGAGCTCGGCCCGATGATCGCCGCGGCCGCCCGAATCCTGCACCTGGTCGAGGCGCCCGCGCCGGTCTCGGACCTGGTCGACACTCCACCCCCCGGGCCGATCGAGGCGCGGATCCGCTTTCAGGACGTGAGCTTCGGGTACTCCACCGCACTCTCTGACGCCGTCACCGATGTCAGCTTCGAGGTCGCACCGGGGGAAACCGTCGCCCTGGTCGGGCACTCCGGTGCCGGCAAGTCGACCTGTGCGAGCCTGCTGCTGCGCCTGTGGGACGTGCGCGGCGGTGCGATCAGCATCGGCGGTCACGACATCCGTGACTTTCCCCAGGAGGATCTGCGCCGGCTGTTGACCCTCGTTCCCCAGGATGTGTTCCTGTTCAACGTCTCGGTGGCCGAGAACATCCGGCTGGGACGGCCCGAGGCCACCGACGACGAGGTCCGGGCAGCGGCGCGGACCGCGCTGCTGGAGGACTTCGTCGCCACCCTGCCCGACGGCTACGACACGATCGCCGGGGAGCTCGGCGCGCGCATGTCGGGCGGTCAACGCCAACGCGTGGCCATCGCCCGGGCGCTGCTCAAAAACGCCCCGATCCTGGTCATGGACGAGGCGGTGTCCAACCTCGACACCACCACCGAGTACGAAGTCGGCGCGGCCATGGCCCGCGCTCGCGCGGGACGCACCACGCTGGTCATCGCCCACCGCCTGTCCACCATCCGCGCCGCGGACCGCATCGTCGTCCTCGAAGCGGGCCGGGTCGTGCAGAGCGGCACTCACGAGGAGCTGATCGCCGTCGACGGCGCGTACACCCGGCTGCTGGCCTCCCAGCTCGACCGTTCCTTGAAACATGTCGAAACGCTCATGGAGTCGCCACCTCGCGCGGGCGACCTTGCCTAAGGTTTGTTGTTGCCACCGAAATGCTGCTGCCGTAGATTCCGTCAGGTTGACGTAGGATCCCTCGCTTGGGCTACCACGAAAGGTGACTTGCGGGGACGTTAGGTAGCGGAGGCGAAGTGCGGACGACTACTCCTCGCCGGACATCGTGGCTCGCGTATGCCTGCTCCCTCGCGATGGCCTGCGTCGCGCTGGCGGCCTGTGGTGCCGACGGCGGCGGTGCATCCACGGGCGCGGGCGGTGGCGTGTCCACGAGCACCGGGAGTGGCGCGAGCGCCCCCGGTTTCCCCGTCACGATCCAGAACTGTGGCCGCACGCTGACGTTTGACAAGCCGCCCAGCCGGGTGGTGCTGCCCTATCATCCGATCGCCGAGATGTTCGTGGGTCTTGGCCTGGCTGACCGGGCGATCGGGCGCGTGGGCTTCCGGGGTGGCGGCGGGCTCACGGAGCCACCCCTGCTGGCCGAGCAGGCCGCGGACTTCGCGGCCATCCCGGTCATCTCTCCGGACGTCTACCCGCCGTCGAAGGAAGAGATGCTCGCCCTGCGACCCGACTTCTTCCTCGCCTACGGCGACTTCGACTACGACCCGGCAGACGGCAAGGCATCCATCGATGACCTCGCCGCCGTCGGGACTCAGACCTACTCGGTGATCTGCCCACCTGAGCAAGGTGGTGGCCATGCAACGGAGAAGCTCGACGACGTCTACCGCTCGCTGCTGGACCTCGGCACGATCTTCGGTGTCAGCGACCGGGCCGAGCAGCGAGTCGAGCAGATGCAACAGCAGGTAGCCGACGTGCGAGCGAAGCTCGCCGGCACGTCGCGCGTCAAGGTCCTCTTCTACCACGGAGGCACCGGCCCGCTCATCGTTGCGGGAGGGGTCGGCATCTACGCCCAGCTCCTCGACATCGCCGGAGCGGACAACGTCTTCGCCGACCAGACCACCAACACCGCCCAGCTATCGTTGGAGGGAGTGGCCGCGACGAACCCAGACGTGTTCATCGTCCTCGGGAACTACGAGGAACCGACCGCCGAGCTGGACGTGACGGCCGAGCAGAGGTTCCTGTTCGAGACGTTCCCGAACATGACGGCCACCAAGGACCGCCGCGTCATCGCCACCGACTACGCGTACACGTCGCCGGGATGGCGCAGCGCACAGACGGCAGAGGACCTCGCGCGCCAACTTCACCCCGACGCCTTCGGCTGACCGGCGCAGATGCAGGCCCTCGGCCTGAGCAACCGCAGTGCGCAACGACTGTCGTCAGCTCCGAAGGTGACACCGGAGAGCGTTGGCGAAGGGGCCCCACCATCTCGGAGCGGCGATCGAGGAAGCGCTCGCGTTTGCTGGTCATGGTGCTGGTGGTTCCAGTGTTCACCACCGAGTGCCGCGGAACGGCCCCCGCCCGGGTTAGCAGGCGGGGCCGTTCCGGTAGCGATCGATCAGTCGAACTCGCCGGAACGCACACCGGCGGTGAACGCGGCCCACCCGGCCGCGGTAAACGTCAGGGTCGGGCCGGTCGGGTTCTTGGAGTCCCGGACGGCCCGGCCTGCGTCGCCGAGGTCGGCCACCTCGACGCACGCACCCGTGTTATTGGTATAGGTAGACTTCCGCCATGCGGCGGGAGACAGGTCATCCCTCATCGATGCCCCTCCTAGCTTTTACTCGCGTCTGTAGTTGGCGAGCTGCGCGATCATGGCCAGGCTCTCGTCGGCATCGAGAGACTGGCCGCGCAGCTCGTCAAACAGCGTAGCTAGCCGAGCGACCACCGAGGGATCGTCGATGATGTGCCCGCCGACCGCGTACTCCTGGTAGGCGGCATCGGCCAGCAGGTGATCAGGGAAGCTGAGCAGGGTGAATGGCCCCGTGCCGACGTGCAGGCCCAGGTCGAACGGGAGCACCCGCAGGTCAACGTTGGGCCAGGTGGCACGGTCGAGCAGCTGTGCCAGCTGAGCTCCCGCTACCGCGTCATCTCGCGCACATCGCACCAGGGCACCCTCGGACACCACGGAACTGAGCTGGAGTGCATCCGGTCCAGAGAGCCTGCCCTGGCGTTGCAGCCGCGCCCGCACGAGCCGATCGACCTCCTTGGCGGGCGGTGGGTCGCTCAGGGCGTAGAGCCTGCGCATGTACTGCTCGGTCTGCAGCAGCCCGGGAATCATCTCGATGTCCAGGCAGCGCAGCGAGACAGCGTCGGTCTCCAAGCCGACGTAACCAGCCAACCACTTGGGCAGTCTGTAGGTGGACCACCAGCCGCGCTTGCTGGCCTCCTCGCGTAGCTCTTCGAGCGCGGCGAGGGTCGCCTCGTCTCCCCCGTAGAGGCGTTCGACCAACACGATCAGGTCGGACTTGCTGGGTGCGTTGCGGCCGGTCTCGATGTGGCCGATCCGGGGCTCTGAGCAACCGATAGCCGCTGCCGCATCCGGCCGGCTGACACCAGCGGCCTCGCGCAGCCGCAGCAGTTCGACCCCGAGCTGGAGACGCCTCACTGTAGGTCCTGCCATGGTGGAGATCATAGTCACACCTCAACTCCGTGCGTAGGGTGTATTTCGTAGAGATAGACATTGTAGGAATACTGACATACAGTCTACGAGGCGTCAGCGCAGGGCTGGCGTCAGTCGTCCGGCCTGCTGCCTGTTGGGGCCGGGCCGGGCGGCGCTACGACGCTGGGAGCGGTGGAGGTGGATATGTCCGACGGCAGATCCCGGATGCGCCCGGTGGTGGGCGACCCGGTAGGGCTGGCGGTCGGTACACGGGTGGTGCGCGACCATCGGCCACCCGGTGCTCGTCCTCGGTTCGGGACGGTGATGTCCCACGATCCGGAGTTCTCCCGGGGTTGTTTCCCGGTGCGTTTCGATGACGGGATCTGGGAGCAGTGCAACGCCTCCGATGTCACCGTCGTGACCGGCGCCGTGGTCACCACCATCACCACGGCCCGCAGCGCCCGGAAGGCGAGGGTGACCGGGTGACCGCCGTTGGTGTTGGTGGCGTGCGCTGGGAGACCGGACCGGGTGTGTTGCTGCGGGTCGCGTTCGCGTTGCGGGTGCACGACTCCCGGTTCGGGGCCTGCCGCCGGGTGCGACCCGGTGACCCGCCCGCGGACGTGACGTTGCCGCCCCGCGCCGCGCCGACCCCGACCTGGGTTGCCAGGCGCACCTGCTCACCGACGCCGCGATGACCACCGGACGCGGAGCCAAGGGCCGGTACGTGGCGCTGTGCGGCACCGAAGTGCTGCCCGCTGCGCTGGTCGCCGCACCCGAGGGCTACTGCCGCACCTACACCGCCGCGACCGTCCCCACCCAACGGCGGAGGTGACTGCCTTGCCTTCCCGGCCCGCTTACGACCCGTGGCGTGACGTCGACAGTATCCACATTCCGGTGGGATGCCGGGTCGAACAAATCGGCGTCGACAAGCTCCATGGCGCTCAACCGTCCCGGCTGCACAAACAGGGTGAGGTCGTCGGCCGGGGTACCTACCGGGTGTACGTCCACTTCGATGACGACGACCAGCCGGTCAGCGTCCGGCCGCACCTGCTGCGGCGCGTCCCCGGGGACACCGCCCCCTAGCTCCGGTCGGGCCGCTGGTTGAGAGGGAGTGCCCCGCAACGCTCCCGAAAGAGAACTCCCGGTGGCCCGGCCGGTTCCAGCGAGATCGGAGAAGGCCCGTGATGACGGCACCCGCAGCCACCGATCGAGACGCTGACGGCGCCTGCCCCGGCTGCGCGGCGCCACCCTGTCCGGCGGGCAGCGCCAGCGGATCGCGATCGCCCGCGCGCTGCTCAAGAACGCACCCTGCTTATCGCCCACCGGCTGTCCACCATCCGCAGCGCCGACCTGATCGTGGTGCTTACGGGCGGCCGGTCGCTACGACGAACTGGTCAGAGCCGGGAGAGCTTCTCTCGCCTGGTCGCAGCACAGCGCCAGGGGAGGCTCGATTGAGCAGGGCAGGTGCTGGCGGGCGGCTGGTCCCGAGATCCGCGAGCTATACAAGACTGCTCCAGGGGGCACACCGTTTGACATCAGCGAGGCGCCCTTTGTGTTCTCCGGCCAGCGCATCCGCACCACCGCGCACCCCTGCACCGCGAAAGCGACCGCTACGTGGCTCCTGCGCGTCCTCGATGACGTGGGCCAAGTCGCGGCCGCCGCCAAATCGCCAGGCCGCCGCCGAGCCAGAGTAGTCCATCTCCGCGCTGTCCAGGGCGGCGACAATGAATAGCTTGTGCAGCTGCCATCGCTTTGCAACAATCACCCGAACTGGGCAACAAATCCACCCATTAGTGAGCAGTTGATGACAGATTGGCGTGATGGAAGGGGTGGTGCGGTGAGTACACCTCGTCGGGTAGCTCGGCTGGCGTACGCATGCTCGGTCGCGGCGGTCTGCATGGTGCTGGCGGCTTGTGGCGGTGGTGGGGCCGGTGGCGCGTCGACGAGTCCGGGCGGTGGCGTGTCGACGAGCCCGGGGAGTGGCGCGAGCGCCGATGGGTTCCCCGTCACGATCCAGAACTGCGGCCGCACGCTGACGTTCGACAAGCCGCCCAGTCGCGCGGTGCTGCCTTATCATCCGATCGCCGAGATCTTCGTCGGGCTTGGGCTGGCTGACCGGGCGGTCGGGCGCGCCGGATGGTCGGGCGGGCTCAAGGATCCGCCGATCCTGCCCGAGCAGGCGGCTGACTTCGCGCGCGTCCCCGTCGTGTCGGACAACTACTTCCCGCCGCCCAAGGAGCAGATGCTCTCGCTACGACCCGACTTCCTGCTCGCCTATGCAGACTTCGACTACGGCGGCAAGCACCCAGGGGCAGAAGGTCTCGCCACGCTCGACGAGCTCGAGGCCGCCGGCGTGCAGACCTACACGGTCGTGTGTCCGGACGAGTCCGGGGAATACATGAACGAGAACCTTGAGGCCGTCTATCGCTCTCTCGGTGATCTCGGCAAGATCTTCGGGGTCAGCGACCGCGCGCAACGGCGGGTCGCTGAGATGAAGGCCCAGATCGCCGACGTCTCGCAGAAGGTGAGCGGCGAGCCCGTGGTCAAGGTCATCGCGTACTACGGCGGGGAGGGGCCGCTGCTGGATGGCACCAAGGAGGCGCAGTTCCTCGTCACCACGTTCCCGAACATGCAGGCCAGCAAAGACCGCCGCGTCGTCGTCACCGACTTCACGTATACGTCACCCGGCTGGCGCAATGCGCAGACGGCCGAGGACATTGCCCGGCAGCTGCACCCGGATGTGTTCAAGTAGATGAAAGCCGCACCAGCGAGCGTCGGTCACGCACCGCCGAGGATGCCTGCGGCGAGAAGCCGCGCACCATCGCGCCGGGGGTCGCGGACAGGGTTCTCACTGCTGCTGGTGGGGTTGGGTGCGGCGGTGGTGGGCAGTGTGTTGCTGGCGACGGGTCTGGGTCCGGTGTCGGTGCCGGTGGGGGAGACCGGGCGGATCGTGTCGCATCACCTGATCCCGGGCTTGGTGTCGGCGCCCGCGGACAGTATTCAGGATCAGATCGTGTGGCAGTTCCGGTTGCCGCGGGCGTTGCTGGGTGCGGTGATCGGTGCTGGTCTTGGCCTGGTGGGGTGTGCGCTGCAGGCCTCGGTGCGCAACCCGCTGGCCGAGCCCTACCTGTTGGGTATCTCCTCGGGCGCATCGTTGGGCGCGGTGCTGGTGCTCGTGCTCGGCTCGGCCGCTGTCGGTGAGCTGTCGTTGTCGGGGGCGGCGTTTGTCGGTGCGCTGGGCGCGATGGGGGTGGTCTATGTGCTGGCCCAGCGCGGTGGGCGGGTCACCCCGTTTCGGTTGGTGCTCGCCGGGGTCGCGCTGGCGTATTTGTTCCAGGCGCTGTATGGGGTGCTGCTGCTCAAAGCCAACCCGTATGACGTGCAGGGGATCCTGTTCTGGTTGTTCGGCAGTCTGGGCGGCGCCCGCTGGCCACAGTTGGGGCTACCCGCCGCCGCGGTCGTGCTCGGGTGTGCCTACCTGCTGACCCAGGCCCGGCCGTTGAACTCGCTGCTGGCCGGTGAGGAGACCGCCGTGTCACTGGGACTCAACGTCGCCCGGTTCCGGGTCCAGATGCTGGTGGTGACCTCGCTGCTGATCGGGGTGATGGTCGCGGTCAGCGGCGCGATCGCGTTCGTCGGGCTGATCATCCCGCACCTGTGCCGGCTGGTGGTGGGCTCAGACCATCGCCGGCTGCTCCCGGTCGCGGCGCTGACCGGTGCGGCGTTCCTCGTCCTGGTCGACTTCGCGGCCCGGATCGTGCTCCAACCCACCGAGCTGCCGCTGTCGATCGTCACCGCCATCTTCGGGGTGCCGTTTTTCATCTGGCTGCTGCGCCGTCGTGACCGTGGCCGGGAGGCGATGTTCGGGTGAGGCTGACCGTCGAGGACGTTACCGTCACGCTCGACACGACCACGATCATCACCAATGCCGGGCTGGTGGTCGAGACCGGTGAGTTCGTCGGCCTGGTAGGCCCCAACGGCAGCGGCAAATCGACACTGTTGCGCACCATCTACCGCGCGCTGCGCCCGGTACTGGGCGTCGTCCGCATCGGCGACGACAACGTCTGGGACCTCTCGGCGCGCGCCTCGGCGCAGCGCACCGCGGTCGTGGTGCAGGAAAGCACACCCGAGTTCACCCTTCAGGTCCTCGACGTCGTGTCCATGGGCCGCAACCCACACAAGGGTCCCTTCGACCGCGACAATGCCAAAGACGAACACATCTGGCTGGCCGCGCTGGAGCGCGTCGGAATGAGCCAGTTCACCCAGCGCGACTTCGCGACCCTGTCCGGTGGCGAGAAACAGCGCGTGTTCGTGGCCCGCGCGATCGCCCAGGAGTCCCGCGTGCTCGTGCTCGACGAGCCCACCAACCACCTCGACATCCGATTCCAACTCGAGCTGCTCGACCTCGTCCGCGGCCTCGGTGTCACCACCATCGCCGCCATGCACGACCTCAGCCTGACCGCCGGCCACTGCGACCGCATCTACGTGCTCGACCACGGCCACGTCGTCGGGCACGGCCCACCCGGCGACGTGCTCACCGCCGACCTCGTCGCCCGCGTCTTCGGGGTACGCCTACGCGACTGGACCGACCCCGACACCGGCCGCACACACCTCAGCTTCGACCGCCTGGCCACCCAGGACAACCCGGCGGCGCGGACACCGGTGGCGCTATGACAGGGGAGGCTGCATGGGAAAGCTGATCCAGAGACTGCTCGCGATGGCCCCGCAGGCGCGGTGGCCGTCGGCCGGCCTGGTCGTGATGGGTCTGCTCGTCACCGTCACCTATGTCGCGCAGGGCGTCCTCATCGCGCGCGTGCTGGCGGAGGTGTTCGCGGGCGGCACGGCCGGGTCGATCCTCTGGCAGCTGCTGGGGGTCGCGCTGCTGCAGGCCGCGCGGGCGTGGCTGCTCGCTCAGCGGGAGGCCCGTGCGCCGGACGTCGCGGGCACCGTCAAGGCGGCGGTGCGCGAACACCTGACCGCCAAGCTGTTCGAACTCGGCCCGGGTGCGCTGCAACGCACCCGCAGCGGCAGCATGCAATCGACCATGGTGGACTCGGTGGAGCAGCTGGACCCGCTGGTGGGGCCGAGAACCTGGACGCGGTGCAGGGCATGGCCACACTCAAGGCGTTCAACGCCAGCCGCCGCCGTGGCGCCGAGCTGCACGCGCGTGCGGAGGCCTTCTGCCAGGACTCGATTCGCGTCATGGTCGTCTGGTGCCTGTCGGCGGGGGTGGCCGAGCTGGCGATCCCGATCGGCACCGCGGCGGCGGTCGGGATCGGTGCGCTGCACCGCGCCGACGGCATCATCACGACCGTCGAGCTGTTCACGATCCTGCTGCTGTCCCGCGAGTGCTTTCGCCCGCTGCACGACCTGCAGACCGCCTACCACCAAAGCTACAACTCACTCCCATCAAGCCGCGAGATCCTCGCGCTGCTCGACACCGAGCCCGAGCCCGCAGCGCCCGCGCCGGTCGCGTCGATCGCGCACCCGCCGGGTCTGCGCTTCGAGGACATCAGCTTCGGCTACGCCGAGCGCTCCGAGCGCGCGTTGGACGGGTTCTCGCTGAGCGTGGCGCCCGGCGAGCGCGTCGCGCTGGTCGGCCGCTCGGGTGCGGGCAAGACGACGATCGTCTCGCTGCTGTTGCGCTTCTTCGAGCTCGAGCAGCGCCGGGTCCTGATCGGCGAGCGTGGGCTGAAGCTGTCCGGCGGTGAGCGCCAGCGCATCGCGATCGCCCGCGCCCTGCTCAAGAACGCCCCGATCCTCATCATGGACGAGGCCGTGTCCAACCTCGACGCCGCCAGCGAGCGCGAGGTCGCCGCCGCCATGGCCCGAGCCCGCGAGGGACGCACCACACTGGTCATCGCCCATCGCCTGTCCACCATCCAGACCGCCGACCGCATCGTCGTCCTCCACGACGGGCACGTCGCCGAGACCGGCACCCACCGGGAACTGCTCGCAGCGCAGGGCTCCTACGTCAGCCTGCTGGCCTCACAACTCGACACGGACCCCACTCAAACACGGCGTGGCGAAGCGATACCGGATAGGGACAGGTGATAGTCCAGCGGCAGAGTGCGTGGCGCCCCAGCTCGAGGCCGCGTTCGACCGGCTGGTGCTGAGCAGGGGCGTTCTCTGCGCCGGCCCTCGACTACTCTCTGTGACCGTTGGGTTGCTTCCGGTCACCTTCGACGGTCGGACGGCGTGCCAAACGGCTCCGCGACCAGCCAGAGATCGAGCGCACTCCTCACAAGATCTTGCTGTTGCAATCTTCTTGCAAATTAGCTCTATCGTGCGTATATTCACTCGATTGAGTGAATCACGCTCGATTTAGATCACCGAGGAGTGTCATGAGAGAGATCCATTCGAGTGATAGGCGCCTGAGGTGGCGCCTGCGTCCGGCGCTGCGCCTCATGCTCGCGATCGTCGTCGCGCTCGGGTTGCCCGCCACTGCAGCTGGCGCGGCACCGGGGGCAAGGGCGCCCCAGCCGAGCTATCTGATGGTGTCCGACGGCGCCGCCGCCAGGGTCCACTTCTACCGGGTCCCCGACATGACGCTGACCGGCACGCTACCCGGGGTCAAGCTCGGCGCCAGTGGATCGGATCCCTCCGGCGCTGACCCAGCCGCCAGCAACCCCATGCACGCAGGAGCCATCGTGCTGCCCGATGGCCGCATCCTCGTCAACGACGAGAGCCAGCAGCGGACACTGGCTATCAAGCTCGACGCTGCCGGAATACCCAGCATCGTCAACAGCGTCAGCTCGCGACTGGGAACCGAAGCGCCCTGGGCGGCCGTCGACCCCCTCTTCCGTTACTACGCCGTCGCGTCCAACGGGGGAGGTCCGTCGCCTGGCACCGAGATCCTCAACCTCATCGACCTCAAGACGTTCAAGAATACCCAGCTTGAGATCCCGTTGAAGGGTACGACTGAGGACCTGACTCCATTCTTCGGCGGGAACCCCTTGACGCTCTTCGCGGGCGTGGGCGGCAACGAGATGCGCGCCTACAACGTCGCCGCACTGCTTCGCGGCAACGTCAGGCCCACGGGCACCTTCCCGATGGGTCCGAACAGCCACGGAGGCTTCAGCTCCCCACTGACCAGGACGATCGGGATCACGACCGGTCCGCAGCCGCCCACCCTGGGCGAGGGAACGAGCCAGACACCCAACCCCGACAACCTGGGCATGGACGTGTTCGACGTAGCCTGTGGTCCCAGGCTGTGCAGCTTGCCGTTCAGCTTCGCATTCCCGTGCTTTGGCACGCTGTGCCCGTCGCTGCGCAACCGCATCACGGTGCCCTGGAATGCGGATGGCCTCACGCTCGCCAAAGGCAACCGGGTGCGGGTGATGGCCGACGGTAAGCACATCATGACGCCGCTCAACGTGGACCTGACCCCTGGCATCGCCACCGACTGGAAGGACGTCCGCCTCGACGCCCATGTCACCGACCTGGTGACCAAGACCCCCCGGCGCATCAACGTCGGGATGGGAGCGACCTCGCGAGGCTTCCCGGTATCGCAGACCTACGCCGTCGAGCCAATCATCAGGCCGAAGGTCCCGGGCGGCAAGGACCAGCTGCAGATCATCGATGTGCGCCCGAACTCGCCGACCTACCTGCAGATCGTCCGCACGGTCGACCTGGAGCAGATGACCAAGGGTCCGGTGGACGGCGTCGCTCCGACCTACCCGACCTACGAGCGACGGTTCGCGGCGATCACACCCGACGGGCGCTACGCGTTCGTCACTCGGGGTGGGGATGGGAAGATCGACATGGTGGACACCTCCACCGGCGCGGTGACCACTGTCGACGTGCCGACCTCACTCACCGGCGGTGCTCACATCACCGGCTTCCAGGTAGGCCTCAGACCGTGGGATCTCTCTGGCCGGTAGGAACGCCGCTCGGGAAGGCGCTGGCCATGACCTCCCGGAC
>JBOHHF010000229.1:0-11229 GCA_050700495.1 Pseudonocardiaceae bacterium | reverse complement strand
CGTGGAGCGGGCGTCGGCGCCCATGCGCTGCTGGTCGACGATGATCGCGGTGGTAAGCCCGTCGAGCACGTCGACCTCGGGGCGCGCCAGCGTCGGCATGAAGCCCTGCACGAACGCGCTGTAGGTCTCGTTGATCAGCCGCTGCGACTCCGCGGCGATCGTGCCGAACACCAGCGAGCTCTTGCCCGAGCCAGAGACGCCGGTGAACACCGTCAGCCGGCGCTTCGGGATCTCGACGCTGACGTCCTTGAGGTTGTTCACGCGCGCGCCCTGCACACGGATCAGATCGTGGCTGTCGGCAACGTGGCGCGCAGCCGACAGCGGGTCCGTCCTCGTGGCCTTGCTCATCGTGTCTCCGTCGGCTCAGCGCAGCTCCTGGATGCGGATCAGGTTGCCCGCGGGATCGCGGACGGCGCAGTCGCGAACCCCGTACGGTTGCTCGGTCGGCTCCTGGACGACCTCGGCGCCGCTGGCCTGCACCCGCTCGAAGGTGCCGTCGAGGTCGGCGGTGGCCAAGAGGATGCCGGCATAGGTGCCCTTGGCCGTCATCTCGACGATGGTGCGGCGCTCGTCGTCGGTGATGCCGAGGTCGGCGGCCGGCGGCGCCAAGACGATGGACGTGCCGGGCTGATCGGCGGGGCCGACCGTGATCCAACGCATCCCCTCGTATCCGACGTCGTTGCGGACCTCGAAGCCGAGGGTGTCGCGGTAGAAGGCCAGGACCGCGTCCGGATCGTTGTGCGGCAGGAAGCTCGAGTGAATGGTGATGTCCATGGCGGTCACGCTAGGTGCGGCTCCGTGACCCGCGCTTCTCGATTCCTGATCGGTCTGGTCACCTGTTTCGCCACGCACGACGGCATCCCCACCGTCACGCGCGCCGCGTGGCGCCGATAGGTGCTGGGCGGCACACCAACCAACCCGGTGAAGCGAGTGCTGAAGGTGCCCAGCGACGAGCAGCCGACCGCGAAACAGACCTCGGTGACGCTGAGGTCGCCACGACGCAGCAGCGCCATCGCGCGCTCGATGCGCCGCGTCATCAGATAGCCATACGGCGACGCCATAGGCAAGCCGGAACTCGCGACGGAGGTGCCCGGCCGACATATGCACGCCACGGGCGAGCGCCTCGACGTCCAGCGGCTGCGCGTACTCCCGATCAATCCGATCGCGAACGCGCAGCAGCCGCGCGAGGTCACGCAGCTGCTGCGCCGCAGCGGTCTGCTGGTCACCAGCGAGATCGTGCCACGTCGCGCCGGAGGTGCCAGCGCCGCTGCCGTCCCACCCCGCGTCCGCTCTGGCCCGGTCTGCTCCGCTTATGTCCTCGACCTGCTCAGGCCCTGAGGTACCCGCGACTCGTCCCACGTCAACACGTCTCGTTAGCAGTCAAAGACGGGAGTAGCGTCCGATGCAGGAATTGCCAGTCCGGGCCGGTCATTCCGTGCCGCCATTGGGGCTGTTCCGCAGGGCGCCGGTGAGACGATGCGGTGGACCAGCTGGCGGCGCTTGCCGGCCCACTCTTATCGCCCCGCTGACCGCGCCCGATTGTCGGACGTCTGCAGGGCCGTTTGCTACCCAGCAGAGATATCATCCGAATATCCGGTAGTCGACATTACAGGATGTTCGAGGCTGCGCAAGCCGGAGGTTGGGGTGATCAGAACAGGGTGTCGCGGACGCGTAGCGGCCGGTGGCCGGTGGGTCCGAGTTGGGCGAGTTCGGCGGCGATGTCGACCTCGATCGCGCCAAAGAAGTTGATGTTCTTGCTGTGGGCCGGGGAGATCTACTTGAAAGAACGAGCCGCCGAACTGGAGCCGCCACCATGAGCACCGTGCGTTGGTCTGACATCCGCGACAAGCACATCGAGGCGATCGGTCGCGACGACGTCGAGCGCGGCACGTCCCGGCTCATCTCCCAGGTCCGGGCACACCGGCTGGCCGACATGCGCAAGCGGCGCGGTCTGACCCAGCGCGAAGTCGCCCAGACAATGGGGGTCACCGTCGGCCGGGTCAGTCAGATCGAGAACGGTGAACTCTCCGGTATCGACGTCCTTGACCGCTACGTCACCGCCCTCGGAGGCCTGCTCGAAGTCGTCACCGACTTCGGTGACGAACAGTTCAAGGTCGGCTGAGCGCAAGCGTTGAGGGAAACGAAATGCTCACCACATTGGAGATGGCCCGCGCCGAGTTCGGTTTCTACGCCGCCCACATTGCACTGTACAACGGTGAAGTTGAACCCCTGCACGGACATACCTTCCAGGTCACCTTGCGCGTGTCCGGCGAGCCTGATACCAGCGGAATGGTTGTTGAGTTCAGCGAGATCAAGCCTGCAAGGCGGGACGCTGCCGCGCCGCTGCGACGTCGCACCCTGGTGCCTGGACAGGGGCCAGGGTGCGGATCGCGCCCAAGCACGACTCCGTGTCGATCACCTGCGGCCGCAAGCAGTACCTGCTGCCCGTCGAGGACGTGACCGTGCTGCCACTGGTCAACACCACCCTTGAGGCGCTGGCCGGCTACCTGCTCACTCAAGTGCTGCCACAGTTACTAGAGAGCTGGACTGGTGGCTGCAGAACTCGAAATTTCCGAGCTTCTGGGCACCTCGGCCGCTGCCCGTGCCGACCTCGGCTGTGCTGGTGATCAAGAACCACACCGCGGACATGAGTGGCTTTGATGCCAGCGTCACGCAGCGACTGCGCAACACGAGGCGAGAGATTGGAGTCGAGAAGGAGCTTCATCACCGAGCTGTCGACGGCAGCTCGCGCTCCTGGACCGCTGCGGCGGCATACTCCAGTGCGGCCAGGATGTCGGCTGGCTCCAGGTCGGGGAAATCCTCCCGGATCTCACGACCGGCCGCCAGCTGGCCCAGAACGGTGCCAACGGGGATGCGCACGTCGCGGATACACGGTAGCCCGCCCATCTTCTCGTGGTCGATGGTGATCCGCTCGAACGCCATGGTCTGACCTCCCAGTGATCATAATAACTCTGGTCCCGTCCGGTCCTGCCCGCTCATCTCGGTTGACACCACGCAGCCGGCTGGGGCAGGTGACTCTACGGGCATGGCGCCAACCGCCGCTGAGGGTGACGTCGACCGCCGGCTGATGACCAGGAACCGCTGTCAGTAGCAAGCCGTACCGTAGCGGTGTGGTGGAGGAGTTCGACACAGCCGAACACGACGGGCCGGAGCATCCGTGGTCGGCATGCCTACCTGGCCAGGAACTGGTGCCCGCGTACCTCGTCTCGCGCTACGCGGCGCAATACCGGGTGATCGTCGAGGTGCTGCTCGCCGAGCAGGACACCAGCCTCACCGGGCTGTCCTACGACGAGGTGACCGCGGCTGTTCGCGCTCACCTCGCGCAGCGCGTGCCGATCGATGCGGTGGCCGCACTGATGGATCCGCAGGTCCTGCACCTGGACGCACGGCTGGAGCGGCTCGAACGGTGGCAGGTGGTCATCCGCTGGCAGGAATCCGCGCGCACCGGCGAAGATTTCCTGCGCCGCCGCGATCGGTACCAGCTCACGCCGATCGCCGCCCGGCTGCACAGCTTCTGGTCGCAGGCTGACGACACCGAGGAGACCGCGGGCGATCTCACTCTTGCACCCCGCGCGATCCACGATCGGCTGGTCTGCTTCTCCGACGCCATTCGAGGCGGCGACTACCGCACCGCCGCGGCCGAGTTCCAGCAGATCAGCACCCTGCACCAAGCCATGGCCGCCGCCGCACGCACCTGGCAACGCACTCTCGCGCACGCCATGTCCGGCGGCCCGGATCCTGGCAAGCAGGAACTGATGTGGCGGACCCTGCAGTCCTACATCGGCATGTGGGGTGAGCAGGTCGATGTGCACAGCCCGCGCATCTCCGGCCTTGTCGGTGAGTTGGGCACACATCTCACGCCGGAGGTGTGGCGGGCGTGCGTGCGGTGCGCCGTGGCCGACGATGCCGCCGACGAGCTGGTCGCCACCCAGGCGCAGCGCTGGGTACGCACCTGGGACGCGCTCGGCTCGTGGTTCGCCGGCACTGACGGGCAGGCTCGCCGGCTTCGCCGCCAGCTCCGGGATCTGGTGGCGCCCTAGGCCAGGAACATGCACATCCTGATGGACACCGGTGGCGCCGTCACCCGCCGCACCGAGCTGCTCCAGCTGGCCACCGCCATCGAACGCGCACCGGACGAGAGCACCGCGTGGCGGATCTGGGATACCGCGACAGGGGCATTCTCCGCCCGCCACCTCCTGTTGCCGTCCGACTCCACGGACGATCACTGCCTGCCATGGGCACTGGCCCCCGCCGCGCCTGTCACCGCACGCTTTCGTGAGCAGGGCACTCGGGCGGCGATCGGCCGTCGAACCAAGATCCCTGACTACTCGGCGGGCAAGGCCGCAGCCCGCCGGGCCCGGGTGGCCGTGCAGGCCGCTCGAGGCGAGGCCGAGGCGTCCCTGCGGCAACGGTCTGGCACCAACTTGGCCTGCTGGGGACGGGTCAGCGATGCTGAGCTGGATCTCTTCTTGGAATTCGTCGGGTGGCAAGGAGGGCGTCCGCGGGAGCTGGTCCGGACAGTCCCCGGTCGTCGGTGACCGGTGACGGCCGGTGGCGGATAACACTGCGCCCACCACTGCGGCGCGACGACACCACCACCCTGCGCAGCTCACGCGGAAGGCTCGTCACGGTGGACTGGTTTTTCGAGATGGAGCCGGCGTGAACCGTGACCTGCAGGAGCGGCAACAGGCGTTCACCGCTCTGCTGCGGCATCCGGTGATCGACCGGGCTGCCCAACCCGAGCTGTGGCCGTTGGTCCGCCGTCACCGGGCACCGCTCACCGAGTGGTTCGCCTCAAGGCTCGGCTACCGACTCGTGGTGACCGACGCGGCCGCACGGCTGTTCCGCCTGCCACTTGGCGGCCAGGTCACCGCCCCAACTCGGTTCCAACCGCCGCCGCGGCGGGTGCTGGTGCTCGCGATCCTGGCAGCCGTGACCGCTGAGGATGCCGAGGACATCACCACCACGCAGGACTTGTCAGATCGGGTACGGACGTTGTCGGCACACGAGGATGTCCAGCTAGCGCCCTATGACCCGGACCGGTTCGCCGATCGGCTGCTGTTCGTCAAGTCGGTACAGGTTCTCGTGTCGGTCGGGGCACTGCGACCGACCGGCCGCGACGACGAAGAGCAGCGCGAGGGCTGGGCGCATCAAAAGGACAGCATCGGCGGGGCCTACGAGGTACGGCGGGAGTTGCTGCTGCGCATAGTCGATCCGGTGTCACTGCGGGCGGCGGTCACCGAGCACGATGCCACCGAACCGCTACCTGAGCCGGCGGCGCGGTTCGGGCTGATGCGGCGGCTCGTCGAGCTGCCCGTCTGCCTGTACTGCGACCTCACCGACGCCGAGCGGACTTACCTTGCCAGCCAGCGGCATCGGGTGCTGGCCTGGTGCCGTGAGATGACCGGCTGGGTGGTCGAGCAGCGGGCCGAGGGGCTGGCCCTGGTGGCGTGCGACGAGTCGGACACGGATGTGCCGTTCCCGCGGCTGCGAGCAGTGGATTTCGCCGCGCTGATGGTCCTCGACGAGTTGTTGCGCGACAACGGTGGGGACGCGTTGGTCGACACCGACGCCGTCGCTCGCGCCGCCGCCGAGATCAGGGCGCGCTACCCGAAGGCGACGACCAACGAGTTGAGGGTAGCCGGCGCGGTGGAGACTGCCGCGGTGGACATGCTGGTCGCGTTGGACTTGCTCCGGCCGGCCAGTGAGCAGGGCAGTTGGCGGATGACACCAGCTGCGGCACGCTACCGGAACCCGACCGTGGTCTCGGTGACCGCCCGACTTGATCTGGATGAGGGAACCAGCAGATGACCGAACCACGGATGGACGGCGAGCACTGGCTGTCCGCCGCTGTCTCGGGCGGGTGGCCTGAGCCATCGCTGTCCCGGTGGCAACCGTTGCGCGTGGGCATCGTCAACCTCTGGGAGTACGACAACGCCGAGTTCTGGTTCGCCGACGGGCGGCTCGCCGCTGTCCGCGCCGAGACCGAGCGCCCGCCGCCAGCGCCGGTGCTGTGGCGGCGCCGGGAGCGGCCCGATCGCGATTGCGCGCTCGGCGCACCGCTGTGGCAGTGCGTGCAACCGGTCGACGGTCTGCCGCCCGAGCAGCTCGACCTGCTGGAGGCCACGCTTGCCGCGTCCGGCCTGCTGGACGCCTGGCTCACCCCGGCTGGAGGTCTCTCCACCGTTGATGGAGTTGAGCCGTTCGACATCCAGCTCCGCATCCCGAACCACAACGGCGTCGCCGACACCGTGGCAACGGTGCTGGAACCCACGTCGGCCGGTGGCGTGCCCAATCCGGTGATCCACCGAGTGCTGGTAGGCATCGGATGGCACGCCTCGCGTCCAGCTGCCGAGCAACCCACTGCCGAGCAACCCACCGCCTGGCTGGCCACCGACGGTACCTGGCGGGTGGGCGCGCTGACCGGGCGCGCCGAGGCTGTCCAGCCGGCGTCCTACCTCGGCGCGACGGCACGGGAGGCGGCCCGGCAACGGGAGATCACGCGGTTGGAGATCCGGCTGGCGGAGCTGGAAGCATTGATCGAGACGCTGGATCTGACGATCGGCCGGATCACCGAAAACTTGTTCACGCTGGACGCCGAAGCGCGGCGCGTGCCGCCGGAACGTCCGGTGACCGACGCGGTGATGACCTGGCGCGAGCGCCAGACTCGGCTGCTGAGATGTCGCCAACGGCTGGAGTCCGCGCAGGCGGCGCATCAGCAGAAGGAGAGTGCGAAGGACGCGGCCTGGGCAGTGTGTGGGGAGTACGCCGGACGGTATGCGTTTCCCTTGCAGGGATTGGACGAGCTGGCCACCGCGCTGCACATCTACCGGGGCGCCCTGAGCTCGCTGGAGTCCGCGCTCGAGCTGGTGCGGGCCCGACACGCCGCGCTCGCCACGGCCGAGCAGATCCTGGCCACCCAGCATGGTTGCTGGGTAGTGCCGAGGTGGAGGTGCACAACCTGGCGGAGCAGATGCGCACGGCCGAGGTCAGGCTTCGCACGGCCGAGGCGGCGCTGGGGGCAGACCACCAGCGGCAGCTGCGCCGCAGGGACGAGCTCGACAAAACGATCACCACACTCGGCGGAGAGATCGGGCATCTTGACGACGCGCTCAGCGATGCCAAGATCAAGACGGCCAAGGCCGAGGACACCCTGGCAACGCACGAGCAGCGCCGGCAGGCTGCCGAACAGTCGCGCGACGCCGCCCTGACCGCGTGGTGGGAGGCCTTCGATGCCGGCCTGGCGCAACCGCTCGGCCTGACGGAGCCGGAACGTCGCGGCGTGGAGACCGCAAGGGATACCACCCGGACCGCACGCCGCGAGATCACGGTGACCGCAGACGCCGCTGCGGAGGACCGCACCTGGCGGCGGTGCTACACCCAACTCGAGGAACTCAGGCACAACTTGCTGCCAAACCGCGATGCTCGGGTGGTCGACGACATGGACGACGGAACCATCCAAAAAGTCGTCATCCTCGCGGACAGTGGGAGCAGCTGGCAGGCGCCGCACGAGGCTTCCGACGCGCTCGCAGCCCGCGTGCGCGAGCAGGAGGCCACCTTCGACGAGGAACAGCAGCAGGTACTGACAACCCTGCTCGGCTCCACGTTCATCGAGCATCTCAAGGACCGGTTGGACTACACGGAGCGGACCTTCAGCGACATCAACAAGCAGCTGGCTGCCCACCCCACCCGGCACGGCCACGCGGTGCGGCTGCGGTGGGAGGCGGACCCGACCGACCCCGATGCCGGCGCCGTGGTCACCGCTTTGAGCCAGGGCTACCAGCAGCTTGGCGCGCAACGCCAAGAGATGGTGCGCTCGTTCCTTGCCCGCAAGATCGACGCGGCCCGGGCGGACGCGTCCGCGGACGGCGTTGCGGACTGGAAGGATCAGCTCTCCTCCACTTTGGACTACCGCGGCTGGCTACGGATCTCGCTGCAGTACCGTCCCGGCTCGACCAGCGGATGGGCACCGTTCGACTCGGCCAAGCATGGTGCGAAGTCCGGTGGCGAGAAGGTCGTGCTGCTGTCCCAGCCACTGTTCGCCGCCGCGGTGGTCGCGTACAACGCAGCAAGCAACACCGCGCCGCGCTGGGTGTGGCTGGACGAGGCGATGACCGGGGTGGACTCCGGTATCAAGGCCTCGTTCATGGGCCTGACCGTGAACTTCGATCTCGACGTGATGCTGACTGCGCACGACGAGTGGTGCAAGTACCCGACCGTGCCCGCGGTGGCGGTATATGACCTGGCCCGTCAGGAGCACCTGCCAGGCGTCGACGCAATGCCGTACCTGTGGTGCGGTGGTGAGTGGACCGAGCTGGACTTGGCCGCTACCGCTTCCGTGTCGACGAGGGACCAGCTGGAAGCAGTGGGACTGTTCGCCGCGGTGGACTCCGATTGATGACCCGGCTCCCCGAGGGTCTCGAACGGTGGGTGCAGATGTCCGGCCCGTCGGCGCTGCTCCATGCGGTCCGCGTGCGGGCGCAGCGCGGACATCACACCGAGACCGGCACGGTGTCCGCGCTCACGCTCAGCGCAGGTCAACGTCGCGAGATCGGCTTGCTGCTCGGCACGCGGTGGGAGGTCTCCGGTCGTCCGGTCCGGCTGCAGGATGTTGCCGCTCAGCTCGCCGAGCACGGACTGTCGGTACGCGACCTGGCCGAGGTGACGGCTGGTGGGCCGATCGAGGAGAACCGCGCGCTGCGCGAGCGGGCCGTCGCGGAGGCAGCGGCAGAGCGGTCGCAGGCAGCCGCCCTGCTCACCGCACACGGAATTGACCAGTCTACTGTGGACAAGTGGCTGGCGGATCTGGGTCTGCCGCGAGCCGGTGGCGGTTCTCTCATCGAGCTGACCATCCAGGTGGCCACCGTGTGGACGTGCTTGTCACACATCGGAAAGCCGATTCGTCTCGCGCAGCTGGCGGCGGACGCGCTACACGATTCACATGCGTTGGATGCCAGCGAGCCGCTCGGTCGAGCGGTTGCTCGTCTGACGGCGGTCGCACACGGACTGGAGCGACCACAACGCGCGGGACGAACCTGGCGCGAGGCCTGGGCGGCGGCCGGAGTTCGATGCGACGGCGTGTCCTCCCGGGTGCTGACCGTCAACCTGCCGCTGTCCGGCCCATCAGGCGCGGCCAGACTGTGTTCTGTCTCGACCGGCGAGCCTGTGTGGCTGACGCTGCGATCACTGACCGGTGACTGGACAGCCCCCAGGGACGTCACGGTGTTCGTATGCGAGAACCCGACGGTCGCCGAGACCGCCGCTGATGCCCTCGGACCGGACTGTCCACCGCTCGTGTGCACCGACGGCACCGCCTCCGGCGCCGCACTGGACCTGATCGCCGGGCTGGCGAACGCCGGCTGCTCGATCATGGCGCGGGCAGATATTGATAGTGGCGGATTCACCGTGGTCGAACAGGTGCTCTCGGTTGCGCCGAACGCCCGGCTCTGGCGCTTTGACGCACATGTCTATGCCGCGGCGCACGGGTTACCGCTACCCGGCGACGTGCCGGACGGTGCGGATCTCACGGTCGTCCAGCTGCGCGATGCCTACGATCACCATCAGGCCCCGCTCCACGAGGAACGGATTCTGGACGCCATTCTTTCCGATCTCCGCGAGGCGAGCCAGCTCGCTTGAGGTGAGAAGATCGCTGTGCATGTAGTAACATGTACAGCATAACCGCAGCTGCCGATCGAGAACATAGACACTCGACCGTCGGAACGCGTGAGCTCTCTCAACGCACGGCGAAGGTCGTCGAAGCTGCGCTGCTGGGGGTCGCCAGGGCCGTGTTGTGCAGTCGTGGAGCCGTGTCGAATGAGGGCATTGTTGCGTTCCTCCGAATGATGTCGTTGGCATGTCGTAGAGGCATGTCCAATTAACACCGGATAGTGTTGGCTGCTGGTTTGTCCTGCCACGGAAATTGGCACGCGAACCTTGACTGCCGTCCGTTACAGCTGGTTGGCGATCGAAGTGGCGATCTGCAGTGCACAGGTTGCCGCCGGCGAGGGTGCGTTGATGACGTGCACCTGTCCGGGCGCGGTCTCGAACAGGAAGTCCTGCACCAGCATCCCGTTGGGGAGAACAGACTGTGCCCGTACACCGGACCCGGCCGGCTGGAGGTCGGCAGCCGTGATCTCGGGCACCAGTCGTGCCAGCGAGTTCGCGAACCGCTTCCGGGACAGGGAACGGCCGATTTCCTGAACGCCGGTGCGCCAGTAGGCTCGGCCGAGCCGCCAGAAGCCGGGAAACAGCATCTGGTTGGTGATGTCGGCGACCGAGATGTCGGTCCATCGATAGCCTTCCCGGTGCAGGGCGAGCACTGCATTCGGGCCCGCGTGAACGGCCCCGTCGGGCATCCTGGTTAGGTGCACACCGAGAAAGGGCAGTGAGGCGTCGGGCACGGGGTAGATTAACCCGCGCACGAGTCTGCGGGCCGAGGCGCTCAGCTGGAGGTACTCGCCGCGGAACGGTAAGATGCGAGCGGACGGTCGCAGCCCGGCCATGCGTGCGACCAGGTCGGCGTGCAGACCGGCACAGTTCACCAGTGCATCGGCATGAAGCACGGTCTCGGTGGTCACGATCTGAGTGCGATCACCGAGTGAGCGGATGTCGTGCACTGCACTGCCGAGAGTCAGTGTTGCGCCGCCGGACTCCAGTTGTTTCACGAGTACGTCGCAGATCGATCGGTAATCAGTGATCGCCGTGGAGTCGACACGGAGAGCTGCTACGCAGGAGACGTGCGGCTCGTAGTCACGTGCCTCTGCCGGGCTGATGAGCCGGGCGGAGACCCTGTTCTCGTCGGCTCGCCTGGCGAGTTCGTGGAGCGCGGGCAGCTCGGCGTCGTCCACGGCCACGACGAGCTTGCCGCACACGTCGACGGGCACCCCATGCTCACGTGCGAAGTTCACCATGGCCCGGTTGCCGACGATCGACATGATGGCTTTGGCCGATCCGGGTGCGTAGTACAACCCGGCGTGCACCACGTTGGAGTTGTTTCCGGTCTGGTGCGCGGACCATCGTTGCTCCTTCTCGACGATGGTTACCCTGTGTCCCCGGTGGAGTAGTTCGACGGCTGTGGCCAGGCCGACGATGCCGGCGCCGATCACCACGGCGTGCGAACGTGTTCGCGGCGTGGCCGGTCCGGAGCTGGCGATCTTGCGCATGCTCACCTGTCAGAGTGTCGGTGTGAGCTGGCGTGTGGTGCTGCAG
>JBOHHF010000228.1:0-1187 GCA_050700495.1 Pseudonocardiaceae bacterium | reverse complement strand
CGGGTTGGGGGTGGGCCCGGAGCGGGTGGTGGCGCTGGCGTTGGGGCGCTCGGTGGAGATGATCGTGGCGTTGGTGGCGGTGTTCAAAGCCGGTGGGGTGTATCTGCCGATAGATGTGGAGCTGCCCGCGCAGCGGATCGGGTTCATGGTCGAGGATGCGGCGCCGGTGCTAGTAGTGACCAGCTCGGTGGTCGGTGATGTCGGGGAGGTGGCCGGTGGGTGGGGGGCCGGTGTGCCGGTGTTAGTGCTCGATGACCCTCAGACCGCTGCGGTGGTGGCGGGCTGTTCCGGCGCGGATCTGACCGATGCTGATCGGCTCGGGCCACTTGATCCGGGGAGCTCGGCGTATGTGATCTATACCTCGGGTTCCACCGGCCGACCCAAGGGTGTCCTGGTCGAACACCGCAACCTGATGAACCTACTGTTTCACCACCACAACGGTGTCGTCGCCGCGGCCGGTGGGGGGCGGTTGCGGGTCGGAGTGAGCGCGGCGTTGTCCTTCGACGCCTCGATGGAGGGCCCCCAGTTCATGGCCGCTGGTCATGAACTGCACGTGATCGACGAAGTGGTACGCCTGGACCCGGAGGCTTTGGTCGACTACGTCGCCGAACACCGGCTCGACCTCCTGGACCTGACGCCGTCTTATGCCCGCCAGCTCCTTGCGGCCGGGTTGTTGACCGATGAGCGGCACCGCCCGAAGGTGTTGATGCTGTCTGGAGAGGCGATCAACGAAACACTGTGGGCGGAAGCAGCCGCTGCCCCCGACACCATGAGCTACAACTTCTATGGCCCCACCGAGTGCACTATCGACGCGTTGTCGTGTCGGATGCTGGCGGGTATGCGCCCGGCGGTGGGCCGTCCACTGCGGAATCTCCAGGCTTATGTTTTGGATCCGGGGTTGCGTCCGGTGCCGGTGGGGGTGGCTGGTGAGTTGTATCTGGCTGGTGCTCAGGTGGCCCGGGGGTATTTGTACCGTCCGGGCCTGACCGCGGCGCGGTTTGTGGCGTGTCCGTTTGGGGTGCCGGGGGCGCGGATGTATCGCACCGGGGATCGGGTGCGGTGGACGATCGAGGGACAGGTGGAGTTCATTGGTCGGGTCGATGAGCAGGTCAAGGTTCGGGGGTTTCGGATCGAGCCTGGTGAGATCGAGGCTGTGTTGGTGGTGCATCCGGGGGTTGACAACGTTG
>JBOHHF010000227.1:0-6105 GCA_050700495.1 Pseudonocardiaceae bacterium | reverse complement strand
GCCACACCCCTTCCACGCAGCCACCGTGGTGTGCGGCCTCCCAGGCGGCTTGGACATCGCCCTCCCAGAGCAGAACGTTGACCAGAACGGAATGACCGATGGGCCCCGGCCAGGTGTAGCCCTTCGTGAGCCCCGTGGTGGGCGCTGTCGGCGGCGCGAGAGGCGGCTGCTGACGCAGCACGTCAAGAGCCCGTTCACGCCACCGCCCCCAGCTGTCATCGGCCTCCCCGTATTCCCGCACAAGCTGGTAGCCCTCGACGGACGGACCCACCGCCAAGTCCTGCCACGCCAATTCCACCGCCTCACCAGGGCGACCTAACTGGGCGTGCAACGACGCGGCCAGCCGCCGCAGATCAGGCAGACCGTGGTCGATACGCCCCGGGAGCTCCGCCAGCCCGCGCCGCGCCCACTCCAGGGCCTGCTTGAACCGTCCGGCCGCCATGAGCTCATGGCAGATCCGCGCGAAGCGGCCGGCGCAGCTCACATCCCGGGCCAGCACGTCAACCAGCACGTCGACACCGTCGACCTTGGCGGCCCGCTCGGCCAGACCCTGAATCCTGGAATGGTGCAGATCAGCGCTCGCGCCGGCACCCAGCCGGGGAAGCTGCTGCAGCTCCTCGGTGATGAGGCCACGCAGCGTGGCGACCCCCGCCGGCCCCAGGACGTCGGCGTAGTCGGCGACGACATTGACGAAGACGCCCCATTCGTCGGTGGTGGCCCGGGTGAACAGCCGCTGCGCCAGGGCCGTGGGATCAGGGTTGCCCGCCGCGCACGCTCGCAGGTGAATCTCCTGCGCCCAGACCAGGCAGCCGTGGGTGTCCCCGTCGTCCTGGACGCGTTCGACGGCTTGCTCCAGCAGGCCGATGGCGTGCTCGGCCAGCTCGATCGCCTGGTCCGGATCACCGTCGCGAATCAGGTCCGCGAGCAGCTCCAGCGCGCGGTTCACGCCGAAGACGTAGGTCGCCGACTCGTCCCACTCGACGTACTCGTTCACCCAGATCGCCCGGTCCAGCTGCCGCCGCACGATCTGCGCACCATCTGAGCCCGACGCCGCAACCTGCAAGCCAGCCAGCAGCACCGGGTCACTCGCAGCAGCGCTGAGCAGCCGTTCGGTCAGCCATACCGGGGACTGGGCGAGGAGGAAGTCCTGGAGCTTCTGATCACTGGACGCTGGCGCCATAGTGGGCCATCCTGCCCAACCACCCGATACCCGCGAAGCTAGAGTTCCCGAGGTGGTTTCCCCTCCCCTGCCTGCTGGCTCCGTTGCCCCTCCCGCGCTTACGCCAACCGCCGTGGCCTCCGTGGCCCAGCGCTGCGAGGCGCTGAACCGAGTCCATCGCCTGGCCACGTGGGTGGGCGACGGTCGGCCTGTCACGCCCAAGCACGTGCTGCGGCCGCGCGACGTGCCAGCGGCGGCACAAGTCCTGGGCATCCCGGGACCGGCACGGATCAACACAGCCGCGGACGTCTCCGCCCTGCACCGCCCATGGAAAGTCGCCCTGGCGATCGACTTCCTCCGGATCGTCGACGGTCACGCCGTGGCCGGCCCGGCACTCCAGCCGTGGCCCGACACCGACGACACCACCGTGTGCGAGCGGTGGCTCACCGGGTTGGTCGCCGCGCTCGCCGCCGACGCCGGCAACGAGGACATGGCCGGCGCGATCGCGTTCTGCCGCATCATGCTGGGTGCACTGGCCACCGACCCACCACCGTCGGTCGTCGAGCTGTGGGAGCGAGCACGTGACGCGCTCACTTTCGAGGTTGCGTATGTCGCCGATCCGTTCTTCAGCACCTATCGCTACAAAACCGGTAACCCCTTCACGGTGATATCCGATGTGCTCGTCGAGTTCGGCGCCGCCACGCGGCACGGCGTGCAGCTGGAGATGACGCCGCTCGGCCGCTGGGCTGTGCAGGAGATGCACGCGCACCTGCCCAAACCGATCAGCGCGGACCTGCCGGCGGATGAATTGATCGCCCGACTCGCCGACAACGACGAGAATGCCGCGTGGCCCTGGTTGATCGGCCGCGCCGCGCTGCCAGCAGCCCGCGAGCTCCTCGCGGCCGCGGCGGATGCCACCCCCGCGCAGCGCATCGCCGCCGTGGAGATCGTCGATACGCTCGGTGAGCCGGCCCAAGCCGCCTGGCGTGACGTCATCACGGTGCCGAACCTCGCGGCGCACGCCCGCATGGCCCTCGCCGGCTGGAACCGACCGCAAGCATCGAGCCCCGAGGACTCGGCCTGGCTGGCGGTCGAATACGCCATGGCAGCCCTCACCACCTCCGGACCCGACGAGGCACTGTCCTGCATCGACGAGCGGATAGCCGGCCAAGGCCTCGACTCCCGGCTGCAGGCGATCCGGCGTGGCAACCACCCGGACACTGCCACTCTGGCCGAAGCGCTGACCACTTTCGTCGCCTCAGGAATCAAACCGACCTCGTCCCAGGTCTACCAGCTCAAGATCTCACTCAAGCGCATGCGGAACCCGACCTGGCGCCGAGTGCTGGTACCCGCCACCGCCCGCCTCGGCCTGCTCCATGAGGTGATCCAGATCGTGATGAAATGGGGCGGCGACCATCTCCATGCCTTCTCCGTGGGCAACGAGCACTACGGTGACCCCTTCACCAGTCCCGACCTCCACGACGAAGAGAGCCTGCGGCTCAGCGACGCGTTCACCCCAGCCACCAAGACGATCACCTATCGCTACGACTTCGGTGCCAGCTGGTATCACGACATCACTTTAGAGAAGATGCTCGATCTCGACACCGACACGACTTACCCGGTCTGCGTTACCGGCCGGGGCGATTACCCCATCGAGTACTGGACCGAGGAGAAGGACGATCAGGAACCCATCCCCTTCGACAAAGACAAAGTCAACAGCCGCCTGGCCAATGTGAACTAACGGGTCACCGATAGTGACTCCGCTCGCCAGCATCCGTCTCCGCACCTGATCAGCATCGACCGACGTACCACCGCGGCAGGGCTCTTCTCGGTCATCGGCCGCAACGTCTCGCTCGGCTTGCCGGCCACTGTGGCTGTACCCGGCTTAGTTGCATGGCGGTAGTGCCGATGGTTGCCTCGAACCCGGACGAGGTACCACCCGGCGGCCTCCAACAACTTGATCATTTCCCCCACCTTCAACAGCATGGGGAGCACCTCTACTACCGGCTAAGGCCGTACGCCAAGACCGGCGATGTACGACTTCGTGGAACGAGCGCGAGGCTTTGCGGAAGGATAGTGCTTCCTCGTGATCGGCCACCTCCCATGCGAACGGATCTGCCGGAATCGGCTGCTTCTCGATCAGCTTGGGCTCGACCCGCTGCGGCAGTGATACGCCTCGGTCATGGCCTCAACGGTAGCGAGTCGCGTGCGCAGCGACGGCGGCAGCTTATCCTTAATGCTGCGCGAAGACACATCGGCATCCAGAACAATGCGATCCATAGTACGTATTACGCCAGATCAATCCGGCGTGCCGCGTAGATATGCGCAAGAAACTCGTCCAATTCCTCGTCGGTATCGAAGATCCCCTCACAGGCGAGATCCTCGACAGACTGGACCGGAACACCAAGGAACAGTTTATCGACAGTGACCGGCTTGTCCGGTATTTCTGACGGGTGCTCCACGTTGTTCTTGATCATCACACCTCCCAGGGATCGACAGAACCAGTGTGTCACCTCCCAGCGGGACATGGGGACGTGGACGGCCATACGGTGAACGAACCGGACGGAGACGACGCGGGTGACTGAGCCACCACAGCTCACGAGGGCGGCGGTTTGTCGGGGTCGAAGGCACGCGCCGGTGCGAATAAGGGGCCAGGTTTGGGTGGTGGCCGGTACAGGATTGGGTAGTTCTCGTTGACGGTGACCGGCGGTGCATGGTCAAGGTACCGCTCGGGGCGAGGCAGCGGACCGGGCAGGTCGATGGTGATGGGCTAGCGCCGGGCGTAGTAGGTCCAGCCTAGCGGGCTGGCCCGTACCATCCCCACTTTCCCCATTGTTCGGAGCAGCCGGGACGTCGGCAGCGGGGCCGGCGGGGCCGGCGTCACCGTCGGCTGAGGTCTTAGATGTCGGCGCGCAAGGAACCGATTCGCGCAGCTTCTTGATCCGCGCCGCGAGCTCGCCGGTGGTGAACCGATCAGCGTCCGGGAGCCCGGCGAGCGGGTCACACAACCCGACCTCCACCATCGCCGCCAGCAGCTGGGCCTGCTCGTGAGACAGTTGCCGGGCTCGGGCACGCAGCACCTCCACCAGATCGGTCCCGGTCAAGACAGCAATGTCGAGCCCGCCGAGCAGCACATCCAGCTCCGGACCCGGCGCCAACTGCGCCAGACCCTCGGGAACCAGCTGCCGGACCGTCACATCCCGCACTCTAGAGATCAGGTCTGACATTTCTCGGCCCCCGAAGCCGCCGCCGGACAGATCCAAGGCAAGATTTTCGACCGCCGAGCGATGAGTGCGCGCTGCGGCAGTCGTCATACCGGTAATGGCCCGGTAATGACCATGGCCGGCAGGCCGATCGGAAGGGAGTACGGATGAGCGGGGTACGGGTACTGGTGGGGACACGCAAGGGCGCGTTCGTCCTGACGTCGGACGGCAACCGCGCGCGGTGGGACGTCAGCGGCCCCCACTTCGCGGGCTGGGAGATCTATCACCTCACGGGATCTCCCGCCGAGCCAAACAGGCTGTATGCGTCGCAGTCCAGCGGCTGGTTCGGGCAGCTGATCCAGCGCTCCGACGACGGTGGCCTGACGTGGCAGCCGGTGGGTAACGAATTCGCCTACGACGGCGTGCCCGGCACTCACCAGTGGTACGACGGCACGCCGCACCCGTGGGAGTTCGCGCGGGTCTGGCACCTCGAACCCTCGCTGACCGATCCGGACACCGTCTACGCCGGGGTGGAAGACGCCGCCCTGTTCCGCACGGTCGACGGTGGGCAGACCTGGCAGGAACTCTCCGGATTGCGCGACCACGACTCCGGATCCTCCTGGCAGCCGGGTGCCGGTGGGATGTGCCTGCACACGATCGTTCAGCACCCGACCGACCCCGGACGGATCTCCGTCGCCATCTCTGCTGCGGGCGTGTTCCGGACCGACGACGCCGGCAAGACGTGGCGGCCGACCAACCGCGGCCTGCACTCCGAAGGTATCCCCGACCCGGCCGCCGAGGTCGGCCACTGCGTGCACAACCTCGCGATGCACCCGTCGCGACCGGATGTGCTGTTCATGCAGAAACATTGGGACGTCATGCGCAGCGACGACGCCGGCGAGTCGTGGTACGAGATCAGCGGTGACCTGCCGACCGACTTCGGGTTCCCGATCGACGTGCACGCCCACGAGCCGGACACCATCTACGTCGTTCCGATCAAGAGCGACTCCGAGCATTACCCGCTCGACGGGAAGTTGCGCGTGTACCGCAGCCGGACCGGTGGAAACGAATGGGAGGCGCTCACGAACGGTCTGCCGCAACGTGATTGCTACGTCAACGTGTTGCGCGATGCGATGGCCGTCGACTCACTCGATTCGTGCGGCGTGTATTTCGGTACCACCGGCGGGCAGGTGTACGCATCCGTCGACACCGGGAATACCTGGGCGCCCATCGTCCGAGATCTTCCGTCCGTGCTGTCGGTCGAAGTCCAGACCCTGCCATGATCCGCCTCAGACTCCCCGCACATCTGCGGACGCTGGCCCACATCGACGGCGAGGTGCAGCTCCAGGTTGCGGGCCAGGCCACGCAGCGCTCGGTCCTCGACGCGCTCGAGGCCGATTATCCGATGCTGCGCGGGACGATCCGCGACCACGTCACCGGGCGGCGCCGAGCGTTCGTGCGATTCTTCGCCTGCGAGCAGGATCTGTCCCACGAACTGCCGGATACCCCGCTACCCGACCCAGTCACGACGGGAGCCGAGCCCTTGCTGATCGTCGGGGCGATGGCAGGTGGCTGACCCACCCTACAGTCACACTGTGCGCTGAGTGACCGTCGGCTGCCCACAGCGAGGAGCACTGAGGGGCACTATGCCCGATCATCCCTAGGCTGGGCCCGGTACCGCAGTCTGAGATCGGTTCGCACCAGTGATCGTCGAAACTGAGGCGTGGCCGTGCAGCGCTGCAC
>JBOHHF010000226.1:0-1380 GCA_050700495.1 Pseudonocardiaceae bacterium | reverse complement strand
GCTGAGCTGCGGTTGGGACGTACTGATCTTCTTGGCGAGGGTGCTGCCGGACATGCGCACGGCTTCGCGGAGTCGTTTGATCTCCGAGCCGAGTCGGCGCCTGCGCACGGTCGGGCTGATCGCCATGCTGTCTCCCCACGTTTGCTCGTTTCGCTGTCCAGCCATACACCCGTTCGGGCCACTTGCACTCCGATGGAAGATATCCCAGAATATCCATGACTATCCAATGAGGCAGTCTTCCGAAGCTGCCGCAGGGTAGCCCGGCCAGGGGGGCCGTCCCGAGGTGGGCACCCGCATCGCGTCAGGCGGCACCCCTGGCCCGGAACCAGTAGAGGAGATGAGGCCCCGTGCTCGAACCGCCGATCCGGCCCACGGAAAACGTGATGGCGTGCCCGGAACCCGACGGTGCCGGGGTCCGGCCCGTGACCAGCACGGGCTGGACCGTCGATCAGACCAGCCATCGGCTCGTCTGTGACCTTCTGCGCGATGTCCTGGGCCAGACCGGGCCCGGCGCCGAGGAGGTCGGCTCGATCCTGTACCGGGCCAGTGCGGTGCTGTACCTGCTGCTGCTTGATCACCCGATCGATCAGCGGGGCCGTTGCCGGTCCTGCCCGCGCCCCGGCGCGGTGATCGGGTTCCGACGCCGACTCTGCCGGATCCATCTCAGGGCCCGCTACTGGCTGCTGCGCCAACCCGATAACGCCATGCTGCTCTCCCACCTTGCCGACGACCCGGGACGAGGCACCGCGCCCGGCGCAGGAAATCCGCCCGACCGATCCAGCCCGATGCCGACGGCCCTCGGCCTCGCCGCGTTCCACCACCCGATGCCTGATGGGCTGATCCCACTACACCCCGTGGACCGCGGGACGACGCGATGAGCGTCACCAACCAGACCCACCCGACAGTGGCCAACGCCAAACCCACCGAGGACCCCTCGACGGCCCCGGCACTGCCGTCCGAGCACAGTGCCGGCACGACGCCGCTGGCGGCTGCGGTCTGCTACCGGGCCTGGGGCTGGCCGGTGACCCTTCGCCGCGACCAGGTGTGGCTCCGCCTGGGCGACGACGCGGTGGCGCTGGCCATCCCGGTGTCGTTGGCTCCGCAACTGACCGCGATCCTGCACCAGCGACGCTGCCCGCCACCCCTGCTGGCGCACCCCTACGCCCCAGAACACCAGGTGCTCGTGGCCGGAGAGCGCTACGGGGTGAGCCTGCCCTGGCCGCCCGGCGTCCACCGGGTCACCGCAACCCTGCTCCTGCCACCCACCATGACCCCCCGCGGGCCGATCACCTGGATCCACCCACCCGAGCCCAACGCACTCCGGCACTGCCGCGAGATCGACGTTGCCGCCGCAGTCCGCACCGCGCTGCGCGACCCGCC
>JBOHHF010000225.1:0-18777 GCA_050700495.1 Pseudonocardiaceae bacterium | reverse complement strand
CACCGGAGCAGATGAAGATGTTTCTCACCCGGCTGGGTTTCGGCTCCAAAGTCGTGGTCACCGGTGACGTCACGCAGGTCGACCTGCCGGGCGGTCAGGTTTCCGGGCTGCGGATCGTGCAGCACATCCTCGATGGGGTGGACGACGTGCACTTCGCCCAGCTTTCCAGCGCCGATGTGGTCCGGCACCGGCTGGTCACCGACATTGTGGATGCGTATGCCCGGTGGGATGCCGTCCAGGAGGCCACCGGGGCCCGTCCGGTGCCCAACCGGAACGACCGCCGCCGGAGGCGGTGACCGGCCAGGTGGGTATTGAGATCGCCAACGAGTCCGGGACCGCCATCCACGAGGTGTCTATCGCGGCGGCGGCCCGTTTTGCGATGGATCGGTTGGGCGTCAGCCCGCTGGCCGAGCTGTCGGTGCTGCTGGTCGGGACCGGGGTGATGGCCGATCTGCACCAGCGTTGGATGGACCTGCCGGGACCCACCGATGTGATGGCCTTCCCGATGGACGACGCCGACGAAGGTGGGCTGCTGGCCGGTGGCAGGCCGGATAGTCCAGTCGGCGGTCCAACGCTGCTCGGTGACATCGTGCTGTGCCCCGAGATCGCGATCGAGCAGGCGGCCGCAGCGGGTCATTCGGTGCTCGACGAGCTGCACCTGCTCACCGTGCACGGCGTGCTGCACCTGCTGGGTTACGACCACGCCGAACCTGCCGAGGAGCGCGAGATGTTCGCGCTGCAGGGCCGGATCCTCGACGAGTTCCGGCGCGCCGCCCGAGCCGATCGACGCCGGAGCGCCCAACGGGAAGCGGACACCCGGCTGCTCGGGACGGTCGGTCTGGATGGGCCGGAGGACTCCGGCCCGCCGGGATAGACCGCGGGCGCTGACCGGTGACGTCGTCGCTTCCGCTCCTGGCGCTGGCCGCCGCCCTGGTGGTGGCTGCCGGGGCCTTCGCCGCGGCGGACGCCGCGCTGGGCACGGTGTCGCGGGCCCGGGTCGACGCGCTGGTGCGCTCCGGCCGGTTCGGTGCCGGCCAGCTTGCGCTCGTCGTCGCTGACCGTCCCCGGCATATCAACCTGCTGCTCCTGCTGCGACTGAGCTGCGAGCTGACTGCCACCGTGGCGGTCACCGTGGCGGCGGTGCGGGCGTTGCAGCCGACCTGGCTGGCGGTTCTGATCGCGGGATTGGCCATGGTCGTGGTGACCTACGTGGTCGTCGGGGTCGGTCCACGCACGATCGGGCGCCAGCATCCCTACCGCATCGGCCTCCTGATAGCCGGACCGGTCCGCATCCTGGGTCGGATCCTGGGCCCGCTGTCGCGGTTGCTCATCGTGGTCGGTAATGCGATCACGCCCGGTCGAGGTTTCCCGGCAGGGCCATTCACCTCCGAGGTCGAACTCCGCGAGCTGGTGGACATGGCAGGGGAGCGCGGCGTCGTCGAGGCCGGCGAGGCCGAGATGATCCATTCCGTGTTTGAGCTCGGTGACACCGTCGCCCGCGAGGTGATGGTGCCTCGGACCGAGATCGTCTGGATCGAGCGGGACAAGTCGGTACGCCAGGCGGTGGCGCTGGCCCTGCGTTCAGGGTTCTCCCGGATCCCGGTGATCGGGGAGAGCGTCGACGACATCGTCGGTGTGGTGCACCTCAAGGACCTGGTGGCGCGGACCGTGCACGGCATCCAAGCCGCTGAGTCCCAGCCGGATCCGGCCGGTGGCAGAGCCGGGGAGGTCATGCGGCCGGCCACCTTCGTGCCCGACTCCAAGCTGCTCACCCCGTTGCTCAAGGAGATGCAGATCACCCGCAACCACATGGCTGTCATCGTCGACGAGTACGGTGGCACCGCCGGCCTGCTGACGATCGAGGACATCCTCGAGGAGATCGTCGGGGAGATCACCGACGAATCCGACACCGAGGAACGGCCGCCGGTCGAGCACCTCGACGATGGTGCGGTGCGGGTCACCAGCCGGTTGCCGGTGACCGACCTGGGGGAGCTGTTCGCCGTGGACCTCGACGACGCCGACGTGGAGACCGTCGGCGGGTTGCTCGCCCAGCAGCTGGGCCGGGTGCCGCTGCCCGGCGCTGAGGCCGAGGTGGCCGGCCTGTTGCTGTGCGCCGAAGGCGGCAACGATCGCCGCGGCCGGCTGCGCATTACCACGGTGACCGCGCGGCGGGCAGGTGCCCGGCCGGACGCCGAGGGCCAGCAGTCCCAGAGCCGGACATCCCAGCCCAACCACGTCGCGGCCGGCCCGCCGCAGGAAGCGAGCGACACCCGTGCCTGAAGCCGCTGACCTCGACTCTGCTGGTCTTGACCCTGAGGACGCGAAGATCGTGACGCTGGCGCGCTCGGCGCAGGCCCGCACCGGCGCCGACGAGGGTGCCGCGGTGCGCGACACCGACGGGCGGACCTACACCGGCTGCACGGTCTCGCTGCCCTCGCTGGCGCTCACCGCACTGCAGGCGGCGGTCGCCGCGGCGGTGGCCAGCGGGTCGACCGGCCTGGAGGCGGCCGCGGTGGTGTCCGGGTCGGGGTCGGTGGATGCCGCGTCCCTGGCCGCGGTCCGCGAGCTCGGGCCGCAGGCTGCCGTGCTGCTGGCCGACCGGCGCGGCGCACTCACCGACGTGCTGCATGCGGCGGTTTAGGGTGGCCGGAAGCGCCGAGGGGACCGCTGGCCGGACGACGTTCCGGGCCGGTTTTGCCTGCCTGGTGGGCCGACCAAACGTCGGTAAGTCGACGTTGACCAACTCGCTGGTGGGCCAGAAGGTGGCGATCACCTCCAGCCGGCCGCAGACCACCCGGCACACCATCCGGGGCATCGTGCACCAGCCCGACGGGCAGCTCATCCTGGTGGACACGCCCGGCCTGCACCGGCCACGCACGCTGCTCGGGCAGCGGCTCAACAGCCTGGTGCGGGCGACCTGGTCGGAGGTGGACGTGATCGGGTTCTGCGTGCCCGCCGACGCGTCGATCGGGACCGGGGACCGGTTCATCGCCGGTGAGCTGGCTGCGCTGGCCCGGCGCACCCCGGTGTTCGGCATCGTGACCAAGACCGATCTGGTGAGCCCGCAGCGGGTGGCCGAGCAGCTCGCCGGGCTGGCCGAGCTGGCCCGGTCAGCCGGCTTCGGTGAGTTCGCCGAGCTGGTGCCGGTGTCCGCGGTCGACGGCTTCCAGGTGGGGCTGCTCGCCGATCTGCTGCTGGCCCGGATGCCGGAGTCCCCGCCGCTGTACCCGGGCGGGGAGCTCACCGACGAACCGGAGCAGACCTTGGTGGCGGAACTGGTGCGGGAGGCGGCGCTGGAGGGAGTGCACGATGAGTTGCCGCACTCGCTGGCCGTCGTGGTGGAGGAGATGAGCCCCCGGGAGGGACGGGCCGACCTGCTCGACGTCTACGTGCACCTCTATGTCGAGCGGGACAGCCAGAAGGCGATTGTGATCGGACGTGGCGGCCAGCGGCTCAAGGAGGTCGGCAGTCACGCACGGACCCACATCGAGGCTCTGCTGGGCACGTCGGTGTATCTCGACCTACGGGTGAAGGTCGCCAAGGACTGGCAGCGCGACCCCAAGCAGCTCCGCCGCCTGGGCTTCTGATCCTCCCGCGGCCCCCTCCCGACAGTGATATGGATGCTTGTCGCTGTCCGCGCGCCGCACCCGGCCGTTGTGCGGCGGTGCGACTATGGGCGGGTGAGCCTGTACCGCGACACCGGAGTGGTGCTGCGGGTGCAGAAGCTGGGCGAGGCCGACCGCATCGTCACGCTGCTGACCCGCCGGCATGGACGCGTGCGCGCGGTGGCCAAGGGGGTGCGGCGTACCTCGTCACGGTTCGGTGCGCGGTTGGAGCCGTTCGGGCACGTCGATGTGCAGTTCTACGGCGGGCGGACGCTGGACATCGTCACCCAGGTCGAGACGGTTGACGGCTTCGGTTCCCGGCTGGTCGGCGACTACGGCCGCTACACCACCGGCTGCGCGGTGCTGGAGACTGCCGAGCGGCTGGCCGACGCCGAGGGTGAGCCCGTGCTGCGGCTTTACCTACTGGTCGTGGGTGCGCTGCGGGCGCTGGCCGACGGGCCGCGGCCACCCCCGCTGGTGCTTGATGCTTTCCTGCTGCGCGCGATGGTCACCGCTGGTTGGGCGCCTGCGCTGACCGAATGCGCCCGCTGCGGTGTGCCGGGACCACACCGGGCGTTCAGCGTTCCCGCCGGGGGTGTGGTCTGCCCCGGGTGCCGCCCGGCCGGCGCGGCCACCCCGTCTGCGCAGACATTGGAGCTACTCGACGCCCTGGTACAGGGGCACTGGCAGGTTGCCGAGCGCGCGCCCGCTGCAATCTGCCGAGAAGGCAGCGGCCTGATCGCCGCTCACCTCCAGTGGCACCTGGAACGCCAACTCCGTTCCCTTCCCCTGGTCGAGCGCGCAGTCCCAGTTCCACCGCATTCAGCGGGCTGGGCGGGGTTATCCGGCAGCTCATAGCCCCGCTCAGCCCGCGCAATGCTGAAGGCGGCAGGATAGGCCGGTGGTACGTGCACCCGATCCGCATCCATCCGGGGCTCGGCCACCGTTGTTACCCGCCGGGCAGGTTCCTCGGCACGTGGCGTTGGTGATGGACGGCAACGGCCGGTGGGCTCAGCAGCGCGGGCTACCCCGTACTGCTGGGCACCGCCAGGGTGAGGCCGTGTTGATGGACGTGGTGTGCGGCTGCATTGAGCTGGGTGTGACCTGGCTGTCGGCCTATGCGTTCTCCACCGAGAATTGGCGGCGTAGCCCCGACGAGGTGCGCTTCCTGATGGGGTTCAACCGCGATGTCATCCGCCGCCGCCGCGACCTGATGCACGAGATGGGGGTACGGGTGCGCTGGGCCGGACGCCGCCCCCGGTTGTGGCGCAGCGTCATCAGGGAGCTTGAGGTCGCCGAGGAACTGACCGCCGGCAACGACGTCATGACGCTGACCATGTGCGTGAACTACGGTGGTCGCGCGGAGATCGCCGACGCGGCCCGGGAGGTGGCCCGCCGGGTGGCCCGGGGGGAGATCGACCCGGAGCGGGTCGACGAACGGATGCTGGCCCGTCACCTGGATGAGCCGGACATGCCCGACGTGGACCTGTTCCTGCGGCCATCGGGTGAGCAGCGCATCTCGAACTTCCTGATCTGGCAGTCTGCCTACGCGGAGCTGGTGTTTCAGAACGTCTTGTTCCCGGACCTGGATCGCAGGCATCTCTGGCAGGCCTGCGAGGCCTACGCCGCCCGTCATCGCCGGTTCGGCAGTGCCGTCGCGTCTGTGCCGCCCGATACCGTGCCGCTCGATACCTGACGTCGCTCGATACCTGACGTCGCTCGACACCTGAGGAGGACGATCCGGTGAGTCCCGATAAGGCCGCGACGAGCCTGGCCTGCACCCGGGAGCTGCTCAATGCCGCCCGGGCGGCATTGGAGAGGTACCAGGATGTCAAGGTGGACGACGACGGTGCGCTGAGCTTCCGGCACTCCGAGGTGCCTTGCGCGGTGCAGGCGGTAGAGCTCGTCGAGGGATTGCTGGTACTCAGTCTGACCTGCGTGGTCGCCTGGGATGTCAGCGACGACGGTCAGCTGGCCGAGTGGATCGCCACCCGGGCCGGGCAGGGCCTGTTCGGCACCCTGGGGTTGGTCCGCGGCCAGCGCGGGACCGATGTCATGCTGCGTTACACATTCCCTGCTGCCGGCCTGGACACCGTGCCGCTGGGCACCCTGCTCATGCTGGTGGTGTCCACGGCCTCGCAGGTACGAACTGAGCTGCTGGCCGGCTGATGGTCGCCCCGACGCACGAACAGCCCGCAGCCCCTCAGACTCGTACCCCGCCGTGGCGCCGGATCACCTCGCTGGAGGTGCTTTGCGCGATCCTGCTGCTGGCGCTGCTGGTTCAGGGACCGCTGATCCAGCTGCTCGATATACCCGCGGTGCGCACCGGTGCCACGGTCTTCGTGGCGATCTGCGTGCAGGCGATGCCGTTCCTGGTGCTGGGGGTGCTGGTCAGTGGACTGATCGCGGCGTTTGTGCCGCCCGCTGCGTTACGTCGGGTGCTGCCGCGATCGACCGTGGCCGCGGTGCCCGTCGCTGGGATGGTTGGGATGGCGCTACCGGGATGCGAGTGCGCGTCGGTACCGGTGTCGCGGCGGCTCATGCAGCAAGGCGTGCCGCCCGCGGCGGCGCTGACCTTCCTGCTCGCCGCGCCTGCGGTGAACCCGGTGGTGCTGGTGTCCACCGTGGTCGCCTTCCCGGGCGAGCCCCGGATGGTGCTGGCCCGGTTCCTCGGCTCGATGGCCACCGCGTTGGTGATGGGATGGTTATGGGCGCGCTTCGGGCGTTCGGAGTGGATCGCGCAGCGGGCGCTGCGCCGTCCCCCGCGGGACCCGGCTCGCAGTGCCTTCGCGGTGTTCACCGACACCGCCCGCCACGATCTGGTCTCCTCGGGTGGGTTCCTGGTGCTCGGCGGGATCACCGCGGCCACCCTGAACGTTCTCGTGCCGCCGTCCTGGATGGCTTCGCTGGCCGGTCAGGTGCTGCTCGGGATCCTGGTGATGGCGCTGCTCGCGGTGGTGTTGGCGCTGTGCAGCGAGGCCGATGCGTTCGTCGCCGCGTCGCTGTCGGCGTTGCCGCTGCTGCCCCGGCTGGTGTTCCTCGTGGTGGGGCCGGCGGTGGACGTCAAGCTGGTGGCGCTGCAGACGGGGGCGTTCGGTGGCGGATTCGCCAGCCGCTTCGCTCCGGTGACGTTCGTGGTGGCGATCGGCTGCGCGGTGCTTGCCGGAGTGCTGGTGTTCGGAGGTGTCCGGTGAGGCGGGAGACCCAGAACGTCCTGCTGGTACTGCTCGGCGGCGCTTTGCTGAAGATCGCATGGAATGGCAGCTACCTGCGCTACGTCAAGCCTTCGCTGCTTCCGTTCCTGGTGGCGGCGGGGATGGTGATCCTGGCGCTGGGCCTGATCGCCATCGTGCGCGACGTGCGCGCCGCCCAGAGGCCGGCAGACCATGACGATCATCCCGATCACGCCGGGCGCAGTCCCTGGCTACTGCTGCTCCCCGTGCTGGCGATCTTCCTGGTTGCCCCGCCGGCGCTCGGCGCGGACACCGTGTCCCGGTCAGCGTCGGTCGCCCCGCAGCGGTCCTTCGTCGACTTCCCGCCGCTGCCTGCCGGACCGGCTCCTGCGATGCGGATGAGTGATTTCGTCACCCGGGCGGTGTGGGACGAGGCGGACACCCTCAACGGTCGGCAGGTACGGCTGCTCGGTTTCGTGGTGCACGGCGACCAGGGTGCCACCTACCTCGGCCGGCTGGTGATCGCCTGCTGCGCCGCGGATGCGACGCCGTTGAAGGTCCGCCTCGAAGGTCGTAACGGGCTGGCGTCCCTGCCGCAGGACGGCTGGTTCGAGGTGCGCGGCCAGCTGGTACCCGGCTCCGCGAAGCCCAACACCCGCTTCACCCCCACCTTCACCGTCTCAGACCTGCGTCCAGTCCCCGCCCCCACCGAACCCTACGAGTTCTGAGAGTCCCTCTGGGCGCGATCTGGATGCAGACCGCAGTAAAAGCGGCCCGAATTACCGCAGTCTGCATCCAGACTGCGGTAAAGCTGGGGTCAGGGGGCGCAGGCGGGGCAGGTGCCGGAGATTTCTACGGTGTGGTCGACGTTGGTGAAGTTGTGCTCGCGGGCGATCCTCTCGGCCCACAGCTCCACAGTGGGACCCTCGACCTCCACGGTGCGCCCACAGTCGCGACACACCAGGTGGTGATGGTGGTGTGCCGAGCAGCGCCGGTAGATAGCCTCGCCAGTGGAGGTGCGCAGCATGTCGATCTCGCCGGCTTCGGCCAGCGTCTGCAGTGTGCGGTACACGGTGGTCAAGCCGATGCCCTCACCGTTGCGTCGCAGTTTCTCGTGGATCTCCTGGGCGGACCGGAAGTCGTCGGTATCGTCGAGCAGCCTGGCCACCGCGGTCCGCTGCCGGGTGGAACGTAACCTCTGCACCGACGCGGTCGGGCGAGGTGCGCTCACGCTCATCACTCCTCCACGTGTGTTACCGCATCCACCACGATGTGCGACAGGTGCTCGTCGACCAGCCGGTACACCACTTCTCGACCGTGCCGCTCGCCATGCACCACCCCGGCGGACTTGAGCACCCGCAGGTGCTGGCTGATCAACGGCTGGGTGACGCCTAATGCGTCGACCAGCTCGTGGACGCAGCGTTCGCTGTCGCGAAGCTGCAGCACGATGGCGATCCGCACCGGTGCCGCGAGCGCTCGCAGCAGCTCGCCAGCCGCCACCAGGGTCTCCCGGGGGCGGATCGCGGCGGGACCGGGGGGCGGCCGGCCGGGCGAATGTTCGTCGACGACGATCGGGTCCGACACTGCGTCTGCGGTCACGTTGGCCATGCCTCCTCCCTCGATCGAGAGTCCCATCGTATGCGCCCCTGACATTCACCGTCGCGGCGTGCTGGGTTGCGATCGTCAAGCAGGCCGCAGCGGGCGTTCGCGAGTCGCTACCGTCATCCTGCCACTGTCGCGGAGGATGCCCATGATCCTGATCTGCCGCTTCATCATCGACCCTTCCCTGGCCCAGGATTTTCTGACCCGGGCGCGCCGGGTATTGGGCTTGCTGACCGCCCAGCATGGCTGCCTGGGCGGTCAGCTTGGCCGCTCGCCAGACGAGGTCACGCGGTGGGTGCTGACCGTGCAGTTCGAATCGGTGGTTGCCTACCGGCGGGCGTTGGCGCCGTTCGACGTCCGCGAGCACGTGGTGCCACTGCTGTCGGAGGCGCTGACCGGGGAGCCCGGGAGCTACGAGGTGTTGGTCGCCGGCCGATGTGGTGCGGTGACCGACCACGCGAGCCTGCTCGGGTCCGACGCCGAGCGCGGGTTCGGGTCCGGCGCTCGCTAATCTGGCACACCACCACCGACCGCACTGAACTTTCACCAGGAGCTCCCCAGTGTCCGCGGACCGCATCGAGACCGTCGTCAGCCTGTGCAAGCGCCGTGGCTTCGTGTTCCCGAGTGGGGAGATCTACGGCGGCACCCGATCGGCCTGGGACTACGGCCCGCTGGGCGTGGAACTCAAGGAGAACGTCAAACGCCAGTGGTGGCGCGCGATGGTCACCGGCCGGGAGGACGTCGTTGGTCTGGACTCGTCGGTGATCCTGCCCCGCCAGGTGTGGGTCGCCTCCGGTCACGTGCAGGCATTTCACGACCCGCTCGTCGAATGCCAAAGCTGCCACAAGCGATTCCGGGCCGACCAGCTTGCCGAGGATTACGCCGAACGCACCGGCAAGGACGTCCTAGAGGGCGACCTGTCGGACGTCCCGTGCCCGAACTGCGGCACTCGCGGTGAATACACCCAGCCACGCGAGTTCAACATGATGCTCAAGACGCACCTCGGTCCGGTGGAGACCGAAGAGGGGCTGCACTACCTGCGCCCGGAGACCGCGCAAGGCATCTTCGTCAACTTCCAGAATGTGATGATGTCGGCCCGCAAGAAGCCGCCGTTCGGCATCGGCCAGATCGGCAAGAGCTTCCGCAACGAGATCACCCCCGGCAACTTCATCTTCCGCACCCGCGAGTTCGAGCAGATGGAGATGGAGTTCTTCGTCGAGCCGGGCACCGACGAGCAGTGGCACCAGTACTGGATCGATACTCGCACCGATTGGTATGTCGACCTGGGTATCAACCGGGACAACCTGCGGCACTACGAGCATCCCAAGGAGAAGCTCTCGCACTACGCCAAGCGGACGGTGGACGTGGAGTACCGGTTCGGCTTCTCCTCCGGTCAGGAATGGGGTGAGCTGGAGGGCATCGCCAACCGCACCGATTTTGACCTCACCACGCATTCCAACCATTCCGGGGTGGACCTGTCCTACTACGATCAGGCCACTGACTCGCGCTACCGCCCCTACGTGATCGAGCCGGCTGCCGGCGTCGGCCGTCCGATGATGGCCTTCCTGTTGGAGGCTTACGCCGAGGACGAGGCACCCAACGCCAAGGGCGGGGTGGACCGGCGCGTTGTGCTCCGGTTGGACCGGCGGCTGGCCCCGGTGAAGGCCGCAGTGCTGCCGCTGTCGCGCAACGCCGACCTCACCCCCAAGGCCCGCGACCTTGCTGCAGCCCTGCGGAAGAACTGGAACGTCGACTTCGACGACGCCGGCGCGATCGGCCGCCGCTACCGGCGTCACGACGAGGTCGGAACCCCGTTCTGCGTGACGGTGGACTTCGACTCGCTGGCCGACCACGCGGTGACGGTGCGTGAGCGGGACACGATGGCCCAGGAGCGGGTCGCGATGGACCAGGTCGAGCCCTACCTGGCGGCTCGCTTGGTCGGCTGCTGAATCGGTGTTCATTCTGGGACCATGGTGGCCATGGAGACTGTAAGCACCGAGGAGACACGTCACCGCCGGCAAGCCGGTGACGCACTGCGCCGATGGGCTGAGCAAGGTCGCCCCTCCGGAGTGGTGCGGGTGCTGGAGCGGCATGGTTTCGGAACCGTCGCCACCGGGCAGCTGCTGGCCGGTACTGCCGACGGTGACCGGGCCGGAGCCCTGTTCGAGGGCACTATGGACACCGTCGCGCTGCCGTTGCTGACCTCCGCGGTGTCCACGCCTGGGACCGCGAAGGGGCACGTCACCGAGCTTGCTGCGGTGGACGCGGGTCTCGCCTGCGCGGGCGGCGCCCAGCTGCTGGGCCATCCGCTGCCGGCGCCGACCGCCACCGCACTGGGTACCGCGCTCGCCGCCGGCGTCCCCTCCGCGCTGGCCTCCACGGTCGACGGGTCGGCCGTGCTGGTCGCGGCTGGGCCTGGGCTGACCGAGGTAACCGGCACGCTGGGTGGCCCGGAGGTGGACGAGGTGGTGCTGGCCAGGATGCGTGAGCTGGCCCGGATTGGCGCGACGGCCACCGAGCAGGGCGACGCCCACGGTATCCCGGTACTGCTCGACGTGTGGGTGCCGGTCACCACGATGCTGGTCGTGGGTCGTGGGGCGATCGGGGCGGCTTTGGCGGCGCAGTGTGAACTGCTGGGCTGGGCGGTGCGCACCGAGACCGAGTTGGAGCCCGCGGTCGTCGCCGCGAAGGAGTTCACCGCCGCCGACGTGCTGGTGCTGCTCGACCATGGGCCGGCCTTCGACGCCGTGCTGGTGGAGCTGCTGCGGTCGGGGCGCGGTTTCTGCGGCGCGCTGGGATCGCGGCACACCCAGGAGGTTCGCCGGCGCCGGTTACAAGCCTCCGGAATCACCGAACAGCAGCTGGCCCGGCTGCACGGACCGGTGGGTCTGGACGTGGGCGCGGCCAGACCGGCGGAGACGGCGGTGTCCGTGGTCGGGGAGGTTCTCGCTGTGCGACGGGGACGTTCCGGTGGCCCGCTAGCCACCGCAGCTGGTCGCATCGGTGGCTGACCGGCCCGCCCGGTCTGCGCTGATCCGGTTGGTTCTCGGCGCGGTACTGGTGGCTGCGCTGGTCGTGGGTGGCACGTTGTTCCGGGTGTGGCAGGTCGCCCGGGTCGATGACCGGGGCAAGGCCGATGTTGTCGTGGTGCTGGGCGCGGCCCAGTACGACGGGACACCGTCGGCCGTGCTGGGCTCCCGGCTGGATCACGCCGCACGGCTGTGGCGCGATGGAGTTGCGCCAGTGATCGTCACGGTCGGCGGACGGCGAGACGGTGACACCTACACCGAGGCCGAGGCCGGTCGCAATTACCTGACGTCTTACGGGATCCCCCAGGCTGCCGTGGTGCCGGTCGGGCAGGGCAGCGATACTCTCCAGAGCCTGCGCGCGGTAGCTCACCGGGCGGACACCGAGGGTTGGCACACCGCTGTGATCGTCAGCGATCCCTGGCACTCGTTGCGGGCCCGAACCATGGCCAACGACCTCGGGCTTGACACCTGGACCTCGCCGACCCGCAGCGGTCCGATCGTACAGACCCGCACTATTCAGGCGCAGTACATCGTTCGGGAGAGCGCAGCGCTGCTGCACTACCGGCTCACGCGTTCTCCGGCCGAGTCGCTCAGCATCGATCTGGGATGAGCCCCCATGGGCCACAATGACACCGGCCACAATGACATCGGTCACCAGTACACCGAGCACGACCGTGCCCGGCTGTTGTCCGAGCCCGCCAAGCGGGCCGCGTTACCCGGATCGGGACCGGAGCGCCGCAGCCCGTTTGCCCGGGATCGCGCCCGGGTGCTGCACTCCGCGGCCCTGCGCAGGCTCGCGGGCAAGACCCAGGTGGTCGGTCCGGGGGAGGGGGACGTGTCCAGGACCCGGTTGACGCACTCACTGGAGGTCGCCCAGATCGGTCGCGGTATCGGCGCCGAGCTGGGCTGCGATCCAGACGTGGTGGAGACCGCGGGGCTGGCCCACGACATCGGGCACCCTCCCTTCGGTCACAACGGTGAGCAGGCTCTGAACGAGGTCGCCGCGGGCTGTGGTGGGTTCGAGGGCAACGCCCAGACGCTGCGGATCCTTACCCGGTTAGAACCCAAGCTGCTCGACCCCGCAACCGGTCGCGGTCATGGACTCAACCTGACCAGGGCTTCGCTGGATGCCACCGTGAAGTATCCGTGGCCGCGCCGGGACGCTACGGTCAAGTTCGGCTTCTACGCTGACGACGCGGCGGTGTTCGACTGGCTGCGGGAGGGCGCTGCTGAGGGTGTTCGATGCCTGGAGGCCCAGGTGATGGACTGGGCTGATGATGTCGCGTACTCGGTGCACGACGTCGAAGACGGGATCCTGGCTGGTCGCATCTCGCTGGACAACCTCGCCGACCCGGTAGAGCGGGCGCTGCTCGCCGAGTTGAGCGCGAAGCACTTCAGCGTGTTGCCCAGCGCCGACTTGGAGGCCGCCGCGGAGGGACTGCTCAAGCTCCCGGTGCTCGACGCGCTGCGCCACTACGACGGCTCATTGCGCGCCCAGGTCACGTTGAAGGAGCTCACGAGCGAGCTGGTGGGTCGCTACGCCTCGGCCGTAGTGTCGGCGACCCGTGCTTATTACGGGCTCGACCCGTTAGGCCGCTACCGAGCCCACCTGGTGATACCGGATCGGGTGGCGGCGGAGGTGGCGCTGCTCAAGGCGGTGGCATGGCGATTCGTCATGAGCGACCCTCGCCGGCTGGCCGTGCAGACCCGGGAACGGGAGCTGGTCATGCAGCTGTGTGCGGCCTTGGTGCACCGGGCGCCGCAACCACTGGCCCCGGCACTGCTCCCGGCGTGGCACGACGCTCGGAGCGACAGCGGACGCCTGCGGGTGATCGTCGACCAGGTCGCCGCCTTGACCGACGCGCAGGCGGTGCGTTGGCACGCGAAGCTGCATGGCGTAGCGATGTGAGTAGTTGGCTCACTCGTGAGCGTGAATTCCGGACCCCATCGAACGTCTAGAAAAGCCGAGAGAAAGCTGCTTTAATAGGCGCGTGCTTGATAATTACCACAGTTTTCTGGTTACCGGGGGTCTCGGCTTTGTCGGGAGACACCTTATCGAGGCCCTGCTCGCGCTGGGGAAGGAAGTCACGGTCCTCGACAACACCCGCACCGCGACCGATACCCGCCCGCCCCCGGGAACCACGCTCCGGATAGCTGACATTCGGCACTCGCACGAGGTCGCCGAGGCGATCACCGGAGTTGATGTGGTGTTCCACTTGGCCGCCAACGCCAATGGGTCATTGTCGATCACTCAACCTCGCCTCGACTTCGAGACCAACACGGTGGGAACGTTCTCGTTGGCCGAGGCGATCCTCAGCAGCGACGTCCGAAGATTCATATATGTGTCATCTGCATCGGTGTATGGTAGACCACAACGCTTCCCGATGGACGAGGACCACCCGACCCGGCCGTTTGTTCCCTATGGCGCATCAAAGCTTAGTGGAGAGGTGACCTGTCTCGCCTTGCACCACGCCTGCGGTCTTCCTGTTGTGGTCGGCCGGCCGTTTTGTATCTACGGACCGGGTACCAACCCCCATGAGGAGATGGTTGAGGTTGGCCGTTACCTTCGCTGGCACTTGAACGACCAACCTATCCAGATCATCGGTGACCTCGACCGGAAGACTCGGGACTTCGTGCATGTCAGCGATCTGGTGAACGGCCTGCTGCTGATCGCTGATCGGGCCAGGACCGGTGAGGTTTTCAATATCGGCTCCGGCCAGGAGACATCAATGCAGCAGCTGGTCGAAACGATCGGCGCTGCCACCGGACGGAAGCCTGCGCTCCGGGTGATATCCGATATTACGGATGACACCTATCGTCTTGTTGCTGATATCTCCAAGCTGGAAGGACTCGGTTACCGGCCGGCCATGCATTTCGGTAAGGGAATACGGGAGCTGGCCGACCAGCTGGGCCCGGCCCCGGAACTGCCTGGGTCCCCGACCATCTTCGTCCGGGGTCAGCGAGCGGAGTCCTGATATTCGGTGGACCCGCTTTGTTCGGGCAGCGCCCGGGACCCGGCGAGTGTCTGCCGGTAGGCGGCTTCGTAACCGGCGGCCATCGCCTGGACGGTGAAGCTGGTCTCCACGTGTGCCCGGCACGCGGCTGGGTCAAGGGCACGAGCCGCGTGGATGGCGTCTGGAAGCTCGTCCGGGTGATCGACGATAATGCCGGTCCGCCCGGGTACCACGATCTCGGAGACGGCACCGCGCCGTAGCGCCACCACCGGAGTGCCGCAGGCCATCGCCTCGAGCATGACCAAGCCGAATGGTTCGTCCCAGCAAATCGGGAAGACCAGACAAGCGGCCCGGGCGAACAGGTCCCGTTTTGCGGTGGCGTCCACGATGCCGAACAGGGTGATGTCCGGGCCGAGCAGGGGCTCAATCTCCCGGGCGAAGTAGGCGCGTTCGACCGGCTCGCTGCACTTACCGGCCAACACGATTGGTAGCCCGGCGGCCCGGGCCGCTTCAATAGCCAGGTGCGGCGCCTTGTCCGGGTTGAACCGCCCGAGGAACAGTACGAAGTCCTCCTTGGTGGCCTGGAACGGGAAGGTGTCGGTGCGGACCGCGTTGTGCACGGTCGCCACCCACGGCAAATCCGGAGCGGCGGCCCGTTGCGCATCGGAGACGGCCACCAGCCGCATCGTGTTGCCGAGCGTCCGGTAGTAGTCACCCAGCTCACCGTTGACCGGGCCGTGCACCGTGGCCACGGTCGGAGTCAGCCGGCCACGGGCCAGCAGGGGACTAGCCAGAGTATGGTCGTGCACGATGTCGACGTCGCACTCCTCGAGGGCGCGGGCGGCGTAGGCCGCATGCATCACCTCGGGCAGCGGTTCGCCGAGCCGCTCCTCCGGCGAGATCTCATAGCTGGCGAGGAACCGCTGCGCCCGGGTGCCGTGCCGGCCGGTGCCGATCAGGGTGACGTGATGGCCCCGGTCGACCAAGGGATCCACCAGGTTAGCCACGACTGCCTCCACCGCGCCGTAGGCCGGTGGCGGCACACTGAAGTACGGCGTGGCGATCATTGCGATGCGCAGCCGCTGCGGGCCGGCGACGGTGACTGGCTCAGCTGTGAGCGTCGAGGGGACGCTCACAGCTTTCGCCTGCGTCGAGTCGGCTTCCAGCTCAGCGACGCGGCCTTCCAAGGTGAGCACCCGACGGGCGCCAGCGAGGTTGAGTCCCTCCTCTACCAGGCTAATAACCCGCTGCACCTGGTCGATCTCGCGGCGGGAGTAGCGGCGCTGGCCGCCCGCTGAGCGAGACGGGGTGACCACGTCGCGCTCGTCGAGGCGACGCAGATACGCCTGTGGCACGCCGAGCATGTCCGCGACCTGTCCGACCGAGTACAGCAGGACGCCCTGCTTGTCAGCCGACGGTGAAGACACCGCTTAAGGATTAGCGAGAAACTTCCAGACTTGTCAAGAGGTTTTGATGGGCTCGGTGAGAGGTGATGGGTCGGCTGCGGTGAGCGGCTGGCGCGGTAAACGGACCAACTCGATGCCGTCGGGCAGCCCATCGAGGCTCCAACCGTCCCGGCGCAGATCGATGGTCACTGCCGCCTGGTCCAGGTGCAGCGACTCGATCCGCAATGGCAGGTAGCGGTCCGGTACCGCCGGCGAACACCACACTCGACCGACCGGGATGCCCGGATCGAACCGCAGCAGGGTGCGCAGCAGGAACAAGGGGCTGGCGGACGCCCAGGCTTGCGGAGTGCAGGCGGTCGGGTAGGGCACCGGGTCGGCGAACTCCGCGCGGTCGAAGCCACAGAACAGCTCCGGTAGCCGTCCGTCGAGCCGTTCTGCCGCATCGAAGAGTGCGGAGGCGACGCGCTGGGCGGCGTCGACACAGCCGTAGCGCATCAACCCGGCAGCGACGATCGCGTTGTCGTGCGGCCACACCGACCCGTTGTGGTAGCTCATCGGGTTGTAGGCGCCCATCGACGAGGCCAGGGTGCGCACCCCGAACCCGGTGAACATGTCCGGTCCAAGCAGATGATCGGCGATCATGGCGGCTTTGTCTTCGTCGACGATCCCGGTCCACAGGCAGTGGCCTATGTTTGAGGTGAGCGCGTCGACTGGTCGTTTGGCCGCGTCCAAGGCCACCGCGTAGTAACCGCGGTCGGGTAGCCAGAACGCCTCGTTGAACGCGTGTTTGAGGTCGGCGGCTTTGGCTGCCCAATGCCGGGCCAGATCCTCGTCGCCGACTCCACGGGCGAAATGTGCGCGCGCCACGTAGGCGGCGTAGACATACCCCTGCACCTCGGCCAGCGCGATCGGTGGCTCGGCGAGGTGGCCGGAGGCGAAGCTGATCCCGTCGAACGAGTCCTTCCAGCCCTGGTTGGGCAGCCCACGGTCGGTGGCCCGCTGATATTCGACGAATCCGTCGCCGTCCCGGTCGCCGTAATGTTCGATCCATGCCATCGCCCGGTCGACGTGCGGCAGCAGCGCCTCGACCTCGCCGCGGGCCAGCCCCCAGCGGCGTAGCTCGCCGAGCAGCATCACGAACAGCGGGGTGGCGTCGATGCTCCCGTAGTAGACGTTGCCTCCGCCGAGCGCCAGCTTGGTGTCGAGCCCAGATCGGACCTCGTGCAGGATCCGGCCCGGCTCCTCCTCAGTGCGCGGCTCGACGGTTTCGCCTTGTAGCCGGGCCAGGGTCTGCAGCGTGCCCAGCGCCAGGCTGGCATCCAACGGCAGCAGCATCCAGCTGGTCAGCAGCGCGTCCCGACCGAACAGGGACATGAACCACGGCGCCCCGGCGGCGACGACCGGCTGGTCGGGATGATCCGGATCGAAGATCCGTAGTCCCCCGAGATCCGCGGCACTGGTGGAGAGCAGCCGGGTCAGCGGCTCGTCGGGGGTGCTGATCGCTGGGGTGTGTGCACGCCAGGCCGCCAGCGCTTCGGCTGGCCGGGTTTGCTCGATCGGTTGGCCCGGGGAGTAGCTGGTCGGCACGTCGCGTCCGTCGATCGACGGTGCCACCAGCACCGAGACCACCCACTCGCTGCGGGGCGGAATGACCGGCTGCCAGGTCAGCTTCCCGATCGTAGTGATGGGATTGCCGCTCGCGGTGACCGTCACCGCTCGGGCGTCCGAGTCCATTTGGTAGCTCATCCGCAGCCGATCCACGTCTGCAGCGCTCTCGATGCCCTCGCGGTGGTGGACCTGGCCCTGCTTGACCTCGAACAGACCGGCGAAATCAGTGTAGACGGACAACGTCACCCGTACCGCCGTGGGCTCGCTGCCCAGGTTGCGCATGGTGATGTCCTCGCGCATCCCGTTGCCGACATAGCGTCGGCGGACTACCAGCAAGGTGCTGTCGGCCAGCCCGGGCTGGGGCGGTCGCCGGCCGATGAACGTCGCGGTGTAGGGGGCTGGGCGGTGCACGGCGAGCTGCTCGACCGGTGCTCCGTCGATAGCGAGTTCCCAGCGGGAGAGGAATCGGGTGTCCCGGAAGAACAGGCCTTGCCCGTCCCCCGAATGGATGTCACCCACTTGGCCACTGATGCAGAACGTGATGCCTTCGACCAGGGTCACCGTCCCTGTCGCGGTGGTCGATGGGGGTGGCCCGCCACCAAAAGCCCAGTCACTCAACCTGCTTCGCCTCCTCGCTCACACGTGCCCGGATCCCGTTATTGTTCTCACGAGCCGTCATCTCTACGAGCGCGGGCCCGTCCTCGGTGATACAAGCCCGTGGGTAAGGTGGCGGGCCACCAGCGTCCCGAAGACCACGCCGATGGTGGCCCACATGACCAGCTGGGTGCCCAGCGAGGCGATCCGGAAGTCCCACAGCGGGGTGCGTGGGATCACGAGGCTGCGCTCAATCCACGATACCCTCGCCCGCCTGGCCCCCGACTCACCCCACAGACCAAGCTGGATACACCAGCTGGGCATCCTAGCGCAGTTCTGGGGGGATCCCGAGCAGGCTGAGCGTTGTTATCAGCAGTCCCTGCAGATCCTCGAGCGTCTGGGTGACCAGGTCGGGATGGCCAGCGGCTGGAGCTGGCTCGGGGATCTCGCCGGGGAAAGACAGCAGTTTGCCGATGCGACAGTTTGGTATATCCGCGCATTGCTCATGCGAATTCATCTGCAAATTCCAGAGGTCGCCTACAACGTTCATGCGCTGGTGGCGCTTCGCGTGCGCATAGGAAGCGGCGACTTCGTCGCTGCGGCGAGGACGGTCGTTGACGAGACGCAGCTTGCTGAGATATAAGCTGTACTGGATTGCTTGTTGGCCGACGATTCGGGTGGCCGGAAGCTAGGTAGCGCCGCGACGGCACTGTGGCGTGTCGGCAGGTCTGCGAGCGGCAGTAGTTCGAAGCTTGATCGTTCCTCTGATCATGGGTGTGACTGGCGGGCCTGGGTGACCATGGCGG
>JBOHHF010000224.1:0-5398 GCA_050700495.1 Pseudonocardiaceae bacterium | reverse complement strand
AGGCGTAGCCTCGTGCTCGCCCCTCGCACGTCGAACTAACGTCAGGACGGCGCCACACACATCGCGCGTAGCTTGTAGTCGATTGCCCACTGCTGGTCGTACACCTCGGAAATGCGTTCCCGCACGTGTGCCCAGTAGACCAGCTGCCCTCTGGTGTCCGGCTCGAAGATGGCGGACCAGCGGTGACCCGCATTGATCCGGACCAGCGTGACATGGCGGATCTTCCAGCCGCGGTTCCACTGCCGGCCGTACTCCGCAGCGATGTCCTCGCCAGTCCAACCCGTCACCCACCGTTGTAGCGCCGAGCTCTTGCGCAGCACCGTGGAGTGGCGAATGGTGCCCGCCGCGTCCACGTACGACGACAGGCAGGTCATCTTGTAACCCTGGGGCGACCACGCATCCCATTCCCGAGACAGCTGGTCCTGGGTGATGCCGAGTAGCACCCGTGAATCCCCGGTGCCCGACTGGTAGATAATGTTGTAGCGAGGGCCATGGTTGAGGTGCTGGTAGCCCTGCACCGCAACCGGCACCACCCCCCGCGCCGCGCGCTGCGGCACATCGGCCAACACATCTCGGTCCAGCCAGCCCCACAAGATCTCCTGGTGCTGACGTCCTGGATCCCAGATGCCGTCAAACAACACCGACCCGTTTCGGGTATACGCCTGCTGATGGACCAGCGCGAAACCCTGCTGGCGCATCCGGTCGTGCTCGGCCTGATGGGCGGTCAGATCCTGGTGCCAGGTGAGTCGCTGACTCGCCGTGCTCGGGCTCCAGACCGCGCATACCCGCAGGTCGGGTGTGGCGGTGTAGCCGAGTTGGGCTGCCACGAGCGGCTGGCGCCCGCCGTCGATGAGGTGCCCGCGCATCACACCGATCTGACCGGCAGTGAAACGCATCGCGTCCGGGATCTCCCGCAGGTAGTAGCCCATGGGGTTGTCCCGCAGCGGGGCGAGGTGCAGGGTGCCCTGGACGTCGGCGGCGGTGACCGGAATGCTCGTGACCGGCCCCAGCTCGTTGGCTCCGTGACCGGCGGCTTCGTTGGCCAGAGCGAGGATGCCGGCGCCAGGATCAGGCGGTGTGTCCAGCACACCGGAACCGGTGTCGGCGTCGTAGGCTCGGCGGGCCGTGGCAACCGACGAGTTGGCCGGCAACACTCCGTTGAGCCAGGTGGCGATGGCACCTTTCCATAGTGAAAGGCGCTCGGCGGCCGGACGGTTCACCACATCGGCCGGGAGCAGGCCCGCCTCGGCGGTCTGCGCCAGGTCGTGGAACGGTTCCCGGTGGGTGTGCCCGAGACCGAGGTAGTGTCCGACCTCGTGCACCGCGCGGGAAGCGTCGTCGCGGGCCCCGGTGACGCTGGTCAGGAATCCATCGTGCAGGGCAACGAAGTTGTTCGGACCACCGGAGAAGCTGCCTGCCCGGTCATCGACGTAGTTCCAGCGGACAAATTGGCCGTTGGCGTCGCGTATCTTGTCGAAACGGTTGCCGCGGCTGAACAACCACAGCATCTGGTTCGGCCGCTCGGCGGCCACCGTGTTGCGGTGGTTCAACGAGACGGCGCCCGCTTCGTCGAGTAGCCGCTGGCCTTCCGCCTCGCCGATCTGTCCTGAGTTCATTCGCCTTACCACGTCGGCCGGCAGCAGGACGTCCTGCCGCAGCCTGGAGTCAGTCCGGATCTCCACATCGTGGCGGGGGAAGAAGACGTACCGGTAACCGGTCCCGATCAGATCGCGATTGGCCGCGGTGACCAGCGCACCGACAGCGGCTCGGATCTGGTCGAGCGTCCAGGCCGGGTTGGCACTTTGGTCCACTGCATAGATGGCGCGGACCCGCAGCTCCAACTGCGGTTGAGGCTCTGCAGCAACACCGTTAACGGCTCCCGCTGCACTTCCGGTCGGCTCCGGCTGCTCCAGAGTAATGATGCCGGATACGCCGGCCAGTAAACCGGTGGCTAACTCGCTGGACCCGACCTCGCCGTTTGCTGGGAAGTGTGCATCGACTTCGACGCCGAGCCCACCAGCTTGCTGGTATCTTTGTATCGCGTTTCTCCCAAGTGGCTCCGATTGGGAGTGAGCCAGGCATGCCAAGCCAGGTTGCGATGTCGTCTCCGGCGAGACTTCTTTGGTATTCACAGTTTCCATGTTGAACTCTCCTCCATTTAGGATCAGCGTTGCTGACGGCGACATCGCCGCCGACAGGTCCGACGCCCTGAAAGAGGTAATGCAGCCAGGAACGAGTACTACGCAATAGTACGTACAGGCATGGCGCCTCGGGTTGGCCACATGCATTGGTATGGGGCAGCGGGCCAGGCGAACTGGGTCACTTCAGAACTGGTCCGGCTGGGACGCTATCGCCCTACTGCCCTCAGGTTCGTGCCGTCTGCGCGGTGGGTCGCGGCGATGAGGCTGGTGCGATTGCCAAGACCCAGCTTGCGGTAGATGCGTTCCAGGTGTTTGTGCACGGTGCGCTGGCTGATCGCCAGACTGCAGGCGATCTCACGATCACCGACCCCGCCCACGAGGAGCTCGACGACGTCACGTTCACGTGCGGTGAGCGTTGACAGCAGCGGCAGGGCCTGTTCGACCTGTTCGGTGTGACGGCCCAGGCTGCGCACAGCAGCGGTCAGTGCGGCGAGGCGTTGGCGGCGGACTGCGGCTTGAGCCAGGTGTGGCGTGGCCAGTTCGACCACGACCCGATCCCGATGAGAGAACCCGCGGCGGGTGCGGTTGAAGGCCAGCGCGGTGCCCTGCTGATTGCCGGGCTGCACTACGCAGAACAGCTGGTCGTTGGCTCCTCGCGACTGGTAGTAGTCGGTGTACAGCGCCAGCCTGCGCAGCGTGGGCAGATCAGCGAAGTCGGTCATGGCAGCCGATCTGCCCGGCATCAGCCGGCCGCAGCGGTAGGCAGCGAACCCCGGATGCTGGTCGAAGACGGCGTTGAAGCCTGGCAGCTCGGTGATGTTCAGATCAGCCGGCTCGGCGGTGGAGCTGAGCAGGCGCCCGGTGGTGTGGTCCACGCGGTTGTAGGACACCGTCTCACAGCCCACCAGCTCGCCCAGCCGGGCCAAGGCCTGGCTGAGCATCCCACCGCCGCTGTGGTCGTCGCCCAGCGTGTAGACGACGTCCAGAACGCTTCGCAAGTCCTTGGTCGCCACACCGGGCATCGAACCTCGATCTCCCCATATCGACTGATCAGTCCAGCGTTTCACAGCACAGGAGGCCGATTCGGCGCTGTGTGATACCTCCGAGTGATTCTCAGACGTGATACTCAGACCTCGCATCGTCGAGCGAATCCACGTACCGATGTCATGACCGTGTCAGCGGGTGTCGAGCACCAGGTATCCCTCCGCCAGGCGGCCCTCCGCCAACCCTGCGGCCCGGGCCTGCACAGCCCCCCAGCCACGCATCTGCTCCTCCAGGGCCGTCATGTGCAAGGTCTGGCTGGTGTGCGCGCGCAGTGCGGCGATCTTGCGGTCGAAGGTGTCGGTGATGTCGATGTAGTGGTCGGCCCGGTCGTTGGCGCTGACGACCCAGACCTCGGGCACGGTGTGCGCTTCGAGGCCCTCCTCGGCGAGCAGCTCGGGATGCGCGAACGGGTTTCGGGCGTCGGGATAGACCGCGCACAGGGCGGCTTCCCCGGCAGCTTGGTGGTCGGGGTGGCTGCCGTAGAGGCTGCGCAGGTCCCGGTGCGGGGACGGGATCACCACCCGGTCCGGGCGGGTCCGGCGGATAGCCCGGGTGATGTCGCGCCGCAGTTCGAAGCTCACCATCAGCCTGCCGTCGGGGTAGCCGAGGAACTCGACGTCGCTGACGCCCAGCGTGGCGGCTGCCTTGCGCTGCTCGTCCTGCCGGATGGCGCCGATCGCCGAGCGGGGCACCTGGGGGTCGAAACCACCGGCGTCCCCGTCGGTCACCAGGCAGTAGAACACTTCGATACCTGCACCAGTCCAGGTCGCGACCGTGCCGGCGGATCCGAAGTCCACGTCGTCCGGGTGTGCTGCCACCATCAGAACCCGCTGCACCTGTTGCACCTGCTCCTGCGCCACGGCACTCTCCTCGCTTCGGCGTCATTCCCGGCAACGCGAACGGCCCCGGCAGGCTTCCCGCGCGGGCTTAGCCGGACCACAGTTGGTCAAGTGGCAGTACGTACATTCGATCGTCGACATGCGCACCACGTTCTCCTAGATAGAGCAGGACGCCGCAGGCGAAGGCGTCGCCCAACTTGTCCCGCAGCCGGATGAGGCCCCGCAGGTCGTCCGGCCGGTACGATCCCCCCGCCTTGATCTCGATCGCGAAGCAGCGACCGTCGTGGTGCTCGATGACGAGATCTACCTCGTGGCCGTCGAAAGTGCGGTAATGCCCGTAGCGCAACGACTCGTCGATCCAGCTTGCTTGCTTGAGCAACTCGTTGATCGCGAACGTCTCGAGCGGTTCCGCCGCGAAGCGGCCATCGCCGCCAAGCTCACGGCGCCGCACATCGTCCCGATCCACAATTTCGGAGAGATCGACGGACGGCGCTGCTGTTGAGCTCGGGAACACCAGCGCTGGTCACACCGAAGGTCCGCGGGACGGGCTCTTGGATCTGGCGACCGCTACAGGCCCGGCAGCGGCTCGTCTTTCCACAGGGTGCGTAGCTGGGAGGCGTATTCGGTGAGGTCATAGGAGGAGCAGCCGTGTCCGCCGTAGCCCATGTAGTTGCCGCTGGCGTCACGCCGTCCGCCGTCCATCACGGCGCCGATGCCGTGGTGGACGATCATGCTGCGGATCCCGGCGGTGATGTTGGCCACCGGGTCGGTGATCGGGCGACCTGCCAGGCTGGGCAGCACGCAGGCTTTGAAGGTGGCGGGAATGGTCTGCATGAGACCCTGCGAGGGAGTGCCACGCGCGGCGTTGCTGTCCCAGTTGTTGATCGCGTTGGGGTTCCCGCCGGACTCGTGCATGATGATCGTCTTGACCCCCTTCGCGAGAGCTTGGGGCAGACCCATCGTCCCGAGCGCCTTGGCAATCCAGCCGTCCAGGCTGTGGCTGTTGCCCGCTTTGTACGGCTCGCCCAGGCGGTTCTGGACGGCCTTCAGGTGGGCCGCCGCCTGGTCAGCCTTCTCCACGGCGCGGCGCAGCGCCTGCACTCCGACGGTCTGATCGCCGGTGCGGGCGAGCTGCAGGATCTCCGGTTCCAGCGACGGGCCGGTCACTGCGGCCGGCGCGACCTCAACGGTCTTCTCGGCGCCCACTGCGACGTCGGCGTGCATCGCATGACCGGCCACGGTCAAGGCGCCGGCCGCGACGGCAGCGGTCACGGCCCGACCGCGCAGCGCCGGACCCGGCCGGGGTATGCGGTGCGCGCCGCGGGGTGCGGGAGCTGGAGCGCGGTCGTCGGCGACCTCGGGATGCCGCCGACG
>JBOHHF010000223.1:0-1379 GCA_050700495.1 Pseudonocardiaceae bacterium | reverse complement strand
GTCGGGGTGGCGGGATTTGAACCCACGGCCCCTCGCTCCCAAAGCGAGTGCGCTACCAAGCTGCGCTACACCCCGTCGGGAGGAGTGTAGGCGGTCGGGTTCGGTACCAGCGAGGCGGTGCGGCATGGCCCTCCGGAGGGTCTACGATATCGGGCGTGCGCTACCTTGATGATCTCGTGACGCAAGAGCGACCGATCGGTGTCGGAAGTGCGGGAGGCGTCCGCTAGGTTGAATGACGTCCGGTGTGTCGGTCGTTGCGGGCGTAGCTCAATGGTAGAGTCCCAGTCTTCCAAACTGGCTACGCGGGTTCGATTCCCGTCGCCCGCTCCAGCAAGTTCTTGCAGGTCAGGTGCGGTATCACCGGATCATGGTGACGCCGCCTCCAACCTTATCGCGCAATTGGCGTGCAACCAGCTTCATTCGGCACGATCCTCGTCCGCCTCAGTCGTGCTCTCGATCGACGAGCTTGCTCAGCCGGTCCGCGATCTGCCGGTCTCGCTCGCCTGACGCGTGCTGGTAGATCAGCGCCACACGCATCGACCCGTGGCCCATCCGGTGCATCAACTCGCGTGTACTCGCCCCGGCAGCGGCGGCGAACTGGTTGCCGGTATGGCGCAGATCGTGGAAATGGAGTCCGCGCGGGAGCCCGGCCTTGACCACGGCCTCAGCTCACGTCCTATTGCGGCGGAAGTTACCCGCCGCAGCGGCCCACCCCGGTCACCGACGAACAGCAGGTCCTCGGTGCCTGCCTCGGCGTACGTGTCGAGGTGCTTGCGGAGTTCGTCGACGAGCACGGCCGAAAGCGCGACCGTGCGGGCCCCGGCAACGGACTTCGTCGGCCCGGCCACCATTCCCACACGTCGGGTCTGTGCGATGCGTCGGTAGACGTGCACCACCCATTCCCCGAGGTCAAGGTCGGAGGTCGAGGACGGAGCTCCAAGGGCCTGCAAGCGCGACGTGACGGACCCGTCACCCCCGTCTCCTGCTCCAGGGCCGTCGGCCTGAGATGCCGTGGCGCGACAGGTGTCGATTGACATTCGATAGAGACAAGCGATGCTCGATGTATGAGCGCAGGGCATCGGGCGGTAGCCCCTCTCCGAGTCTTCCTCGTGTTGCTGTTCGGGATCTTGGTCGTGTTCCAGACCCTCTCGCTACCCGGACAGTTCGCGTACATGGCTGAGGAGTCCCCGGACCTTGCGTACCTGAGGTGGCCGATGACTGCCTTGTCGGTGTTCTGGGTGCTGTGCATTCTGGTGGTGATCGTGTCCACCTGGAGGCTGCTCACCTTGGTCAAGAACGACCGCATTTTCAGTGAGGCCTCTTTGGCGTGGGTGGATGCGATCGTGTGGGCGATCGTTGCCGCGTGGGTGGTGCTCCTG
>JBOHHF010000222.1:0-6764 GCA_050700495.1 Pseudonocardiaceae bacterium | reverse complement strand
CGGCACACTGGCTGGAGGTGGCGCTGCGCCTGCTGCCCGAATCGGAGTCGACGCTGGAGATCCGGCTGAGATCACTCAGCCTGCGCGCCAAGGCGCTCGGTGTCACCGGCAGGCTGGCCGAAAGCCGCGACTTGATGCACGAGCTGCTGGCGCTGCTGCCGGCCCAGCCCTCTGAGGTGCGCGCCCAGGTGGCGGGGTTCTGCGCTCTGATGGACCGGCTGCTCGGGCAGCACGCCGAAGCCCGGGCACTGCTGCTGCGCGAGCTGGACGGCCTCATCGACTCCGACACGGTGGCAACGGCCATTGTGAAGCTGGAGCTGGCCTCCGGGCGCCTGATGCGCGGCGATGTCACACCAGACCGGGAATGGGCGGGAGAGGCGGTGGTGATCGCTCGACGGCTCGACGATAGGTCCCTACTCGCCGCCGCGCTGGGAATGTGCGTGCTGAACGACTTGTCCGACGCGAGCATCGGCGACCAGCCTTTCTCCTTACTCGACGAGGCCGCCGCGCTGATGGATTCGCTGCCGGACAGTGACCTCACCCGGCATCTGACGGCTGCGGTCCACGTCGGTTACGCTGAGATGCACCTCGAACGGGTCGACGACGCGCTGCGCCACCTGCATCGAGGGCTCCGGCTGGCCCGCGCAACCGGCCAGAACCACCTGCTCCCCTACCTGCTCATAGGCTACGGCGCCGCATGTGGGCTGTCGGGCCGGCTGGGCGAAGCCGGGGACTGCTTCGACGATGCGTTGGAAGCCGCGGCGCTGACCGGCAGCGCAGAGCTTCGTGCCATGGCGCTGGCACATCGGTGCTGGATCACCCTGTGGCGGGGCGATATCTACGAGGCACTCCGCATCGGGGAGGAGGCGGTGGCCTGCGCCGACGGAGTCAAGGGCTGGGTCACCGCAGTCGCGCACGGCATGCTCGCTCAAGCGCGCCTCTACGCAAACGATCCCGCCGGTTGCGTGGAGCTTCTGCTCCGTGCAGGAGATGGCCCGCAGCTGCGCAGGCTCGACCCTGTTTATCACCTCGGCTGGCGTGAATTACTCGTCGAGGCTACCGCCGCCTATAACCCACACCAAGCCGCGAAATGGGCTGACCATGCAGAGAGCCCCATCAGCACGGCCTTGCCTCGACGCAAGGGTTTCGGCCACCTCACCCGTGCCTGGGCATTGCGATCCCTCGACCCATCCAGGTCGGCAGCAGAGGCGTTGGCAGCTGCCACGTTGTTCGATCAGGCCGCCGACAGCGTCGATACCGGACGCGCCTATCTGCTGGCCGCAACCGCGCTGGAAGCCTGCGGTTGCCTTGATCAGGCACGCCACAATCTCGCACGAGCGCGCGGGCTGTTCGACGCCTGCGGCGCCAGCCTGTTCCGAGCCAGAGCGCTGCACGAGGAACGACGCCTCAACGCCCGCGCGCCGCGCCAATCCCAGCGGTCAGGCCAGCTCCACGGCCTCACCCGGCGTGAGACGGAGGTCGCGGGACTGGTCAAGCAGGGCATGACGAATCGTCAGATCGCCCACCGGCTCTATCTCAGCCCAAGAACAGTGGAAGTACACCTATCCCACATCCTCGCCAAACTAGATATCACCACCCGATCGGCCATTGCTCCCGCCATGGCCAAGGCCGAACCCCCGGACATAGCCCGACAGGCCGCAGTGATGATCCGGCCACTCGCCACCCTCCGCGCCGGCGCTCAAGGTGGTGAGCCGATTTCTGGTCCCGGACCATACACCCGGGACGAGGACAACGCCGTAAATCACTAAGCTCGGCAGCCGTGAGCAGCGCCACCGGACCGGTCGGCCAGGTCCCCAGCAGAATCGGACGCGGCGGCGAGCCGGACGTCCACACCACCGCGGGCAAGCTCGCCGACCTGCAGCGTCGCCACGGCGAGGCGGTGCACGCCGGGTCGGCCCGCGCCGTGGCGCGCCAGCACGCCAGAGGACGAAAAACCGCCCGGGAGCGGATCGACCTGCTGCTGGATCCTGGATCGTTCATCGAGCTCGACGAGCTGGCCCGGCATCGCTGTACCGACTTCGGCCAGCAGGCCAACCGGCCCTACGGCGACGGTGTGGTCACCGGCTATGGCACCGTCGATGGTCGCCCGGTGTGCGTGTTCAGCCAGGACGCCACTATCTTCGGCGGCAGCCTCGGTGAGGTGTACGGCGAGAAGATCGTCAAGGTGATGGACCTGGCGATGCGGACCGGCTGCCCGATCGTCGGGATCAACGAGGGCGGCGGCGCCCGGATCCAGGAGGGCGTGGTCTCGCTGGGTCTCTACGGCGAGATCTTCCTGCGCAACACGCACGCCTCCGGGGTGATCCCGCAGATCTCGCTGATCATGGGCCCGTGCGCGGGCGGGCACGTCTACTCCCCGGCGCTGACTGACTTCACGGTGATGGTCGACCAGACGTCGAACATGTTCATCACCGGCCCGGACGTGATCAAGGCGGTCACCGGCGAGGAGGTGGGCTTCGAGGAGCTCGGTGGCGGGCGGACGCACAACACCAAGTCGGGCAACGCACACTACCTCGGCGCTGACGAGCAGGACGCACTGTCCTACGTCAAGGAGCTGCTGTCGTTCCTGCCATCGAACAACCTTTCCGAGCCGCCGGTGTTCGACGCGCCCAACTTGTCCCACGGACCGGTGACCGGCACTCTTACCGACTCCGACCGGGAGCTGGACACCCTGATCCCAGACTCAGCGAACCAGCCCTACGACATGCACGAGGTCATCATCCGGGTCGTCGACGACGGAGAGTTCCTGGAAGTGCATGAACTGTTCGCACGTAACATCGTCGTCGGCTTCGGCCGGGTCGAGGGTCGCAGCGTCGGTGTCGTGGCCAACCAGCCCACCCAGCTGGCCGGCTGCTTGGACATCGACGCCGCCGAGAAGGCCGCCCGGTTCGTGCGGACCTGCGATGCGTTCAACGTCCCGGTGCTCACCTTCGTCGACGTGCCCGGTTTCCTGCCCGGAACCGGCCAGGAGTGGAACGGCATCATCCGGCGCGGCGCCAAGCTGATCTACGCCTACGCCGAGGCCACCGTGCCCACGGTCACGGTGATCACCCGCAAAGCCTACGGCGGTGCCTATGACGTGATGGGTTCCAAGCACCTCGGTGCGGACATCAACCTGGCCTGGCCATCGGCACAGATCGCCGTGATGGGCGCTTCCGGCGCGGCGAACATCCTGCACCGCAAGGAATTCGCCGCCGCCGGAGAGGACGCTGCCGACGGCACCGACGTGGAGGCCGTGGACGCGCTGCGGGCCCGGCGGCAGCGGGAGTACGAGGACGCGCTGCTCAATCCCTACGTTGCAGCCGACCGGGGCTACGTCGACTCGGTGATCCCACCCTCCCACACCCGTTTCCACGTGGCCCGCGCACTACGGATGCTCAAAGACAAGCGCCAGACCCTGCCCCCCAAAAAGCACGGGAACATCCCCTTGTGAGTGCGAAACAGTGTTATGGCACTCAATGCCACTCACGAACTTGCCAGCAAGCTGCGTATCGAGACACCGGGAGATGTACATGCTGCAGACCGTGCGGGGTGAGCCGTCGGACGAAGAGGTCGCCGCGCTGATCGCGGTGCTCGCCGGGTGGACAGGCGCTACCGCCGCAGGACCACCGACGCCGCACTCGGCCTGGGCCCACCCTGCACGCCGGCTGCGAACTCCCCTGCACCCCGCTCCCGGAGCCTGGCGCAGCTCGGCGCATCCGTGGAGCCACGGTGATCTGGTGTGATCCTGCCGATCGCCTCATTGAGCAGCTTGGCCAGCACCCCGGACAGCGGATTCACCGTCGCGCGCTCACCTCGCCTCGCACAACCCGTGAAACATTGATACACGTATCGAGAGGTGCCACCGTGCCTGCCGCTACTCTGCTGCGCCGTGCGTCTCGTGCTTGCCTCGGCGTCACCCGCGCGGCTCGCCGTGCTCAGCGCCGCCGGGGTTGATCCGGTGGTGCGGGTGTCCGGAGTGGACGAGGACGCGCTGGCCACCACGCTGCCCGGCGCGACGCCGGCGCAGCTGGTCACCGCACTGGCCCGGGCGAAGGCCGACGCAGTCGCCGCAGACATCACTGACGAACACCCCGACTCGGTGGTCGTCGGGTGCGACTCGATGCTGCACGTCGGCGGCGAACTGGTCGGCAAGCCGGGCTACACCGACATCGCGCTGCGGCGCTGGCAGGCGATGACGGGTGGCACCGGGGAGCTGCTCACCGGGCACGCCGTGGTACGCCTCGCCGACGGCGCCGTCACAGCCACCGCCAGCGGCGCACAGACCACCCTGATCCGCTTCGGGACCCTGTCCGCGGAGGAGATCACGGCCTACGTCGGCACCGGGGAACCGCTGCAGGTGGCCGGCGGGTTCACCCTGGACGGTCGGGGCGGCTGGTTCGTCGACGGAATCGACGGTGACTCGTCCAGCGTCATCGGCATCAGCCTGCCGCTGACCCGGCGGCTGCTCGCCATGGTCGGGGTGCCCGTGATTTCGCTGTGGTCGTGATCCTGTGGCACGGTCTGGAGGATACGGATCCGACGAGGAGAGGACGCCCGGATGAGCGCGCCGGCCTTGCCGCCGCGGCTGGCCGAGTTGGTGGAGGAGTTCCAGGACGTCGGCCCCTCCGATCGGCTGCAGCTGCTGCTGGAGCTGTCCCAGGAGCTGCCTGAGCTGCCGCCGCACGTGACGCGCGATTCGATGCAGCGGGTACCCGAATGCCAGTCCCCGCTGTTGCTGGCCGTCGAGGTGGACAACGACCAGCGCGTGCATCTGTACTTCGACGCACCCCCCGAGGCGCCCACGACCCGTGGGCTTGCGGCGGTCCTGCACACCGGGCTGGACGGCGAACTGGTGCCCACTGTGCTGGGCACACCAGACGACTTCTATCTACATCTCGGCCTGGCCGAGGCGGTCAGCCCGCTGCGGCTGCGTGGCGGGGCCGCGATGCTGGCCCGGATCAAGCGCACGGTGTGCCAAGCATGACCCGAGAAAGGATTCCGACAAGGACGCGCTGCTAACTTCACGTGCTCCACGTGACATACTGTGGATATGAAGCGTAATCTCACGGTTCAGCTCGACGAAGACCTCATCCGGCGAGCGAAGGTGATCGCCGCCGAGCGCGGCACGTCGGTGAGCGGGCTGGTGACTCAGCAGATCACCAAGCTGATCGAGGCGCGGGACCGATACACCGCAGCTCGGGAATCCGCGCTGGAGATGATGTCTGCGGCAACCGACCGTGGAGGACGGCACTGGACCCGGGATGAGTTGTATGAGGAACGCCTTGGCCGGTATGGCGCGTGAACACCTCACCATATGAACAACTTGGCCGGCGTCACGTTCGTCGACACCAACATCCTGGTCTACTCGCAAGACACCCATGACGAAGTCAAGCACCGGGCTGCCGAGAACCTGCTCACACAGCTGTGGAGGTCGGGTCTCGGAATCGTGAGCACTCAGGTGCTGCAGGAGTTCTACAACACCGCGACCCGCAAACTCCAGCCGTCGATGACCCCGCCGCAGGCCCGGCAGGTGGTGCGCGACTACAGCGACTGGTGCCTGGTCGACACCGATCCACTACTGATCATCTCCGCCAGCCAATTATCCGAGCAGCACTCGATCAACTTCTGGGATGCGCTGATCGTCGAATCCGCGTTGCGCGCTGGCGCCGATGAGCTGGTTAGCGAGGACCTGCAGCACGGTCGCCGGTTCGGCCAGCTACAGGTACGGAATCCGTTCCCGATCTAGTAGGGCGCCGGGGCTTGGGCATGATCGTGTGCGCATGAGGGCACCCCGCTACCACGAAATAGCCTGACCTGTCACTCTGATCTCGCTGCATGGGTGCCGCGTTGCGGCACGTTCCAGGTGGGCTCGTCGTGCAGCTGGCCGGCTGAATGCATCGCTGCTAACCCAGCCCCCATCCCACGACTGGCAACTGGAACCTTTTCGTGGGCCGGGACAGGCGTAGACAGCTAAGTGGAACCTTTTCGCGGGTCCGGGACCCTAGACTGCGGCGAATGACCCCAGCCAGGAAGGCACTGGTACCGCAGCTCGACCCGTCCGCCCTGCGCAAGGTGCTCATCGTCAACCGTGGGGAGATCGCCGTCCGGGTGATCCGAGCCTGCCGGGATGCCGGGCTGGCCAGTGTCGCCGTCTACGCCGATGACGACCGCGACGCACCATTCGTACGGCTGGCTGACGAGGCGTTCGCGCTGGGTGGCGCCACCCCCACGGACAGCTACCTCGACCAGGGCAAACTGCTCGCCGTGGCGACCCGGGCCGGAGCGGACTCGGTGCACCCGGGCTACGGGTTCCTTGCTGAGAACGCAGACTTCGCCCAGGCGGTGATCGACGCGGGGCTGATCTGGATCGGCCCATCGCCGCAGGCGATCCGAGATCTGGGTGACAAGGTCACCGCCCGGCAGCTCGCTGCCAAGGTAGGAGCACCACTGGTGCCGGGCACCAAGGATGCTGTGTCCGGGGTCGACGAGGTGCTGACCTTCGCCCAGGAGCACGGCCTACCGGTCGCTATCAAGGCTGCCTTCGGGGGTGGCGGACGTGGCCTGAAGGTCGCGCGAACCCTCGAGGAGATCCCCGAGCTGTTCGACTCCGCAGTACGCGAGGCGGTCTCGGCCTTCGGGCGTGGAGAGTGCTTTGTGGAGCGCTACCTGGACCGACCGCGGCACGTCGAGGCGCAGATACTGGCCGACCAGCACGGCACCATCGTCGTGGTCGGCACCCGGGACTGCACCCTGCAGCGCCG
>JBOHHF010000221.1:0-17791 GCA_050700495.1 Pseudonocardiaceae bacterium | reverse complement strand
GTCACAGCGACTGTGACGGGTTCACCCGGGTTGTGACGGGTTCCGGCGGTGGTTGTGACGGGTTCAGACCGGGCCGTCGTCGGGCTCTGGGTCGTCTTGCAGGGCTGCGACGGCGGCCCGGATGTCGGCGATGAGGTAACCACGGGCTTGGCGGCTGGTGCCGTCCTCTGCGATGACCCGACCGGGGCGGGGTCGACAACCAAGCTCACCCATCTGCCGTCCGAACGCGGTGGGCTCGACGTCGAGTGCCTCGATGAGTTCAGCGGTCGCGACGAACTCGCGATCGTCTCCGTCGAGATCGGCACCGAGGTAGGCGACCACCGACGCGAGTGGCTCCAGCAGATCAAGAACCGGTGGCGGCTCGTCGCTGGTGGTGATCTGGCTGGGGCCGATGACATCGGCCACCATCGCGGGGTCGAGCGCGGCGACGGTGGCTGCGCCGATGGCGTGCCCGGTCAGGGTGCCGGCCGCTGCGCGCAGCGCCCGGCCGCGTTGGCAGAGGGTGGCCCAGTCATTGTTGGGCATGTAGTCGGTGCGGACCATCATGGCCAGCACATCGGCCCCGGCTGCCGTCTCGCCATCCGGGCGGAGGATGCCGACGCCTTTGTGTGAGGGCAGCAGTCGGCTGCTGTCCCATCCCCGGGTATTCATTTGCTCGCCGAGGATGATGTTGCTGTCGCGCCAGTCCATCACGCGCAGCGCGAAGCGGGACCCGAACACGGCCCGCAGCGCAGACGGGATGGTTTTGGTGTCGGGTCGTTGAGTGGCCACCACCAGGACGATTCCGGCGGCGGGTCCTTTCTTGGCCAGCCAGGTGAGCAGTTCGCCGATGTATTCTCCAGCGGGGATCATTTTGCCTTGCACCTTAATGGGTGTGCGTTCTTCGAGGGGGACTTGCACTTCGTCGATGAAGATGCCGGTGATCGGCATGCCCAACGACGGATCACGGGACATCGCGGGAGTGACTTTCGATTCCGGACAGACTTCGTTGTCGAGTTCCCGCATGCGCCGGTAGCGGCCTTGCACTTCGGTGATGAGTTCCACCAGCCACGCGGCCAACTGAAGGACGTGGGCGGGTTCGTCGCCGGAGAGGAACCGGTGCGCCACCTGCGCGGCGGCGTCCCAGTCCTTGCCGGCCTTGAAATCGGCCACGTACAGGCGGGTGTACGGGTCGAGGATCAGCCCAACGGCGGCCAACCGGGCGGCGAAGGTCTTGCCTTGGCGGGGGATCGCCCCGACCAGTAGCGAGGTCCACACCAGCGGGAGGGTGATGCGGCGATCCCGAGCACCGGTCGCCAGGCATCCCAGCAGGCCACCTCGAGCAGGGGTGTGCGCGTGGGTGGGGTGGCGCAGGGGTCGGTGTCGGCGACCCACATCGCCACCCGCCCGGCGTGCCCACCGTCACCCCGGACTCGCTCGACGAGCAACTGCACCTCATCGACGGCCAATGCCGACGCCAGCGCTTCCCGGTTCTTGATCACGTCGGTGGCTTTGCGGGTGGCTGGGAGATCGACCGTGATGGCCCATCCGGCCCCGCTCCGGTTGGCGCGCTGCACCAATCGGAGCGTTTCGTCTTTGCCGATGAGTTTGGCGTCGCGGAAGGCGTCGACCAGGATCTGCGGGTCCATGGTCCAGGTGAGGGATCGGGGGCCGGCCAGCACGGCACGCCGGCCGGGGCTGCCGTCGGTGCGTCGACCGGTGATGGCAAGCACGGCCGCACCGATGAGACCGGTGATCCACAGCACCAGGTGGCCGTAGAACATGTCGGCCACCGCCACCCCGGCCGTGCTGGTCCCAACCACGGCGCCGGTGACCCGCCACCGCAACAGGGTCAACTCACGGATCTCGACGTACTTATCCGCCAGTTTCTCCGACTGCTCGGCCGCCTCCCTGTAGTCGTGCACGGTCACCCACCGGCGCCACGTCCGAACGGCCAGCACCGTGCCCCGACCAGCCGCCCCCACGAACCGCCACGGTGCCCAGATCACGGTCACCGCCGCGTCCTTGACCGCCCGTATCGCGTGCGCGCGGCTCTTGAGCGCGGCAGGGACACGGAGTGAGCGCTGCCACCACGACGCCACCCGGTAGGACTGCTGCCGCTGACCGCCCGGGAGCTCGCCGTCCTCGATCACCTCGCCGTCGAGCACCGGATCGGCCGGGACCACCCCCGCGTCCTGCGGTGTGCTCATCGCCGGTCACCTCGCCAATAACCGGCATCCAGCGAGGTCACTGACCTGGTGAGAGCATGCGCGGTGATCAACGCTGGCGCGCCGAGCACCACCCAGAACAAAGTGCTGCCGGGGGCGTAGGTGATCGCCACCCACTGCACACCGACGATCACCCCGGCCGTGCCCACCACGTGGCCGGCCAGCGAAGCAACCCGCGAGGCCGCATGGCCGGCCTGCGCCGCCCGACGCCCGCGCCGGCCGCCCGCGCGCCACATCATCAACAACGCCAACAGCACACCCAGAGCAGCGACCACCTGCGTCGGACTCAGATTGACCGTCATGAGCTGCGCCCTCCCTCCTGGTCTGGTCCGTCTTGCTGGTGGCGTCGCTGCCAGATCGGGTGCAGCGCGCGCCGGTCGTCCTCCGGAAGCGCGCCCCACACCCCTGTAGTGCACGGACCGGCCATGCGCAGCTCCAGATCTAGGCACTGCTCGATGACCGGGCACCCGGTGCACAACCGCGCCGCTAGTCGCCGGTCGCTGGGTGCGCAGTCGTCCCAGTCCGGTTCCTGGGCTGGCCACAGACCCCACAGGCACAGCCCACGGCGCATCACGACATCTCTCAGGACCTCGGTCGGGACCTGCCGCCACCGGTCGAGCCCGGCGGCCATGGCGTCGTAGTCCGGTGTGGTGTGGCGGTTCACCACGGCGCACCCCCAGTTGCGCGGGCCACCTCGCGAGCGGTGCGCCGCTGCGCGGCCATCGCCGCCACGTCCACACACCCGCCGGACTCGGCCGCTTCGGCTGCCAGCCGGTCCACGGCGCTGGCCGGGATGACGTAGCGGGTGCGGATGCGCACTGCCGGGAAGGCGTCGTCCCGGATGGCGCGGTAGAGCGTGGCCGGGGTCACCCGCAGCACGCGGGCGGCCTCCGCGACGGTGTAGAACGCCGGGTTCGCGGCGCTCTTATTGGTGCTGTCCATAACTCAACTCCCATAAAAGCGTGATGTCATCGGATTGCTGCACTGATTTCAGTGCTAGATGGCGTGCGGGATTACCGAAACGACACGCGGGACTACTCTTCGGCGCTTAGGGCGGAGCGCGGAGGAATAGGTGGCGCAGGACTGGGCGGCGGTCGCCGCAGCGATCGATACGAGGCTTGCCGAGCTCAATTGGCGCCAACGCGAGTTGGCCGAACGGGCTCAGGTATCGGTGGCGATCGTGCGCGAGCTGCACCGCAACACCACCCAGCGCCGCCGCAGCTCCCGCACCCTCGAAGCGCTGTCGCTCGCTCTGGGCTGGCACCCCGAGCACCTCGACGCCGTGCTGCGCGGTCACACCCCGCCCGACCGCGGCCAGCCCACTACCGCGCCAGTGGACCCGGTCACAGCCCAGCTGACCTCGATCGATCGGCGCTTGGCCGCCATCGAACGGCGCCTCGACGAGTTGGTGGCCCGCGATGGCTAGACCAGCCGGTGACCGGCCATCTGTGGTGTCCGTGATTTCTTGCATGCCACTAGAAAACGCCCTGAAGGCGCCTCTTCGTAATTGTCACCGGTTAACGGCCGGACCATTAACCACCATTAACCGCGCAGGTCAGTGCTCGTTTATTCGGAATGCTGGTTGATCATGTTGACGTCGCTACAGACCGTTCGCCGGCAGTTGGACTACTCCGCGGCCCAGGTGATCGATCTCATCACGCGCCGCGCCGACGCACTGAACCTGCCGATCGCCAACAAGGCAAGCCTGAAGACCAAGCTGTCACGCTGGGAGAACGGGAAAGAACAACCCAGCGAGATCTACCGACAGCTGTTCCGCGAGATCTACGGCCGGACCAACACCGAACTCGGCTTCCCCGACCAGCCCGAGGAAGACCCCGAAGCAGCCGAATTACGCGTTCGACTCGCCCTGGCCCGCGCCGTCGACCGCCAGACCGTCGACGTCTTCCGCCACCAAGTCGACCTCGCCCGCCACGTGGACCGGCGCTTCGGCGCCCTCACCCAACTTGACCAGCTCCGCACCCAGATCGACCAGGTGCACCAACTACTGACCTACCGCGCCGGACCGCAGCGGCCCGCGCTGGCCGGGGTTCTGGCAGAGGCATCGACTCTCGCCGGATGGCAAGCACTCGATCGTGCCGCCGTCGGCCAGGCATGGACCCACTACGAACGCGCCAAAACTGCCGCCCGCGAAGCAGAATCGGTCGCTCTGCTTGCCCACGCCACCGCTGAACAAGCCTTTGTGCTCATCGACCTCGACGAGACCGCCGCCGCCGTTGACCAGCTGGCCCACGCTCGCAGCATCGTCCACGGCACTGCCACCCCCCTACTCGGAGCCTGGCTAGCCGCCGCACACGGCGAAACCCTCGCTGCCGCCGGCCATGCCGATGAAGCGCGGCAAGCCTTCGACACCGCCTCCGACCTGCTCCCGGCCGATCCAGTCGATCCCGCACTGCCGTTTCTGTTCCTTGGGGATTCCCACCTCGACCGCTGGCGCGGTAACGCCCTCGCCCGCGTAGGCGCACGCGACGCGATCGACCAACTCGCCACCGCCCTCGCCCGCCTGCCGGCTGACTTTGTCCGGGCCCGCACAGGCCTCCTCGTTGACCTCGCCTATGCCCACGCCGCTGCCGGTGACCGCGACGCCGCGCTCACCTACGCCCGCCAAGCCCGCCGCCTCGCCACACAGATCAAATCCGACCGGCAACAACGACGACTCAACCAACTCGTACTACCGGGCTGCAGTGGTACCGCCGCGTGAGGCCAGGTAATACAACAGCGCAACCAAAGTTCCCGACCCAAGCAGCTCCTGACGCTGTGCAAGTTCCGGCACCCGGGACAGCGCCACCCACTCCACCCGGCCCACTTCCTCCGTGTCGGTCGGCTCACCGATCCGCTCAGCCCCTCGCCACAGAAAAACGTCGACCGGGGCCGTGACCTGCCCCGGCAGCGGCTCGAAACTCACCAAGTGCTCCGGCTCCCCCACCGGACGCCACCCGCTCTCCTCTTCCGCCTCCCGGACCGCTGTCCTCGCCGCGTCCTCGTCCGCGTCGACCATGCCCCCGAGCAGCTCATACCCCCACTGTTCGGTGACGAACCGGTAGCGCCAGGACATCAACACCCGATCCTGATCGTCCACGATCAGCGCAACCGCGACCCGATCGAGGTGAACCACGTGGTACTCCCACCGCTCACCGTTCGGCGCCTCAACGTCGACAAGACCCAACCGCACCCACCGGTTGTCATAAACTGTCTTCTCCCCGAACGTCCTCCACCCACCGCGTACCTCAGCCACGGAAGCAGCGTAGGACTCGACTGCTCTCGGTAGACAGCACTGACCACCCTTGGGTCGAACGCACGTTGTCGCCCGTGGGTTGGGTGTGATCGACAGGAGCCACAGGTTGCTTTCAAGGCCTCCGCCATCACGAGCTTTTCGCTAGGCGCTGATGACCGCGACCAGCGGGCTCGGACGGGTCTTCCTTGGCTTCGGCGAGGACTCACTTTGCGACCTGCCCTCGGGACCGCCCCGCCTGCGCAAGACCATACCCTGGCATCGAGCCTGACAGCAGGACGTGGCAATGGGTCAACAGTGGTCACACAAACTCGAATGCGCACGATCCCAAAGTAAACTACGGTTCCTGGCCGAGCACCTCAGCTCAGGAATAGTTGCCGTGTGCAGTTATGCGAACCGGCAGCCGAGAGATATCCCTTCATGAATCTTTAACAGTTGGGTCCGCCTTGATCTCCATTGGCGGTACGGGTGCTTCTTCCAGATCGGCCACGACTAGCTGTTCCAAGACATATCGAGGCTTCCGCTCGCCCACAGCTTCATCAAACACCGGGAACACAGAAACGACTACATCATACAGGTCGTTTATTTGGGCGTGATCTACCTGCGGAAGAGCTCGGTCTGCGATCTTTCCTTCGTACCGTAGATCGTTAAACTCGTCGTGGGCACCGAAGATTTTGCGCGTCAAGTCGGCCGCGTAAAGGCGCATTCGCCCCCGAATCTCGGACACTTCATCTGGAACTAAGTTGTTCAGGATTAAGACCATCGACTCCAATCTTTCGGCAGTCAAGACTTGTCTCGTAAATGGCAAGTTTTCCCCTGCCGCTGAAACCATCACATCACCGCCCGTGGATGCAAGTCCAGTCACGAAGCTACGGAAGCTCTTGGCCCCCCGAGGACGGAGAGTAGAAAGCTCATCTAATAGCAGTTCACGTTCAAGTCCCAGACCGAGCAGCTTAAGGAGCTCTTTCGTTACATCAGCGAAGGCCGAGTCGCCAAATAGATCATTTGACCTGCTGGCAGCGATTTCGACAACGAAGCTTGCAGCGGCAAAACCGACTAGCTCGCTGGCGGTCTCGTAGGTCACCTTGTCAGGTATACGTCCTCGCTGAGGAGGGTCATCCTCGAGCAAGGAGAGACCAATATTGTCATAGATGGTCTGCGTTAGAATAAGCAGCTCGCCAATCTTGCGAGTTGGCGCCTCGCTTCTAGTATAAGCTGGCAACTGAACGCGCAGGCGTAAGTGTGTCCGACCCTCCTGCCGCGCACGACGCTCCACTTCCTGTTCTTTTTCAGCAGGTCGCAATGTACGGGTAGGGATATCCAGCTTGAAGTTCTCTCCCGGGAGCCATTCGTCTGACAGGTCGGCCGGGGCAGCTGTGATCACCTCGCAAGACCGATCCGCATCATGCGGAATAGTTACGTTATATACAAGCCCTTCAGGCGCAGCGAATGCGGCACGAAGCAACAACCCTCCAGACCGAACCATGGCGATGCGAGCTGCTGAGATTGGAACATAGAGCCATGTATCCGCTACCGCACCTTCTTCCGCCCAAGCCGCTAGAAATAGCTGATCTGTCAGCGAACGACAGCTAAAGACGCGCGGCCCATCGTAGAAGACAAACGTCTCCTCCAAGGCCAACTCGCCAAGTTCAGTGCCCTCCGGTAACCAGCTCATGCGACAGTCCGAAAACGTTGCCAAGAGTCGTCGACCTTGTGTCGCCACCACGTATGATGACTCTTGTGAGCGGCCCCAGGCGTCGGCTTCATTGCTCCGGAACTGTCAATGGTGCCGCGAGCGATCTTCTTACGCCTAAGTGGACCCGTCGCCTGACGCAGATTTTTAATCTCGACGAGATCACCCGAGATACTTAGCCCAGCCGCCTGACAGTCCTTCTCCGGCTTCCAATAGCGGCTGCGGACTTGGCCGGCAGCAAGCAACTCGAAGTGGTTGCGGAAGTCGTCAGGCGTCGGGATGTCGCCGTCGACCAGCCGGTAGAACTGACCCTCAGCAGCCACGGCGTCCTCCGGTGGGCAACCAGGGGGGAACGACTCAGGCCACTCGTCCAACGCCTACCCCCAGCCTGCTTGTAGTGTGCCCGAGGACCCCGACAATCTCTGGGCGCGATCTTACACAGCGAAAGATACCGGCAATCTCCGCAGCTTGGGACGTCGCCAGGCCGCAATCTAACACGGGCCACCGACGGGGCTACCCAGTCCCGCCGAGGTCGTGCGAGTAGGCGAACAGCTCCGCCGCCTGGTCATGCTGCACGAATCTCTTGAAGTCCCTACCGCTAGCCTCGGGTCCTACTACCGCAGACTTGCCCGCAGGCCACCGGTCGGTGGCTCCCGAACCTGGAGGTCACCCGTGCCAAAAGTCATCTCCGTCTTTAACCATAAAGGCGGTGTGAGCAAGACGACTACCACCTTCAACATAGGTTGGATGCTCGCCGAGCTTGGCCATAAAGTAATCCTCGTAGACGCGGACCCACAATGCAATCTTACGGGTGTTACGCTCGGATTGATTAACGTCTGGCCGCCAGATGACGAGATCGAAAATGATCCGAACGATGCCAAGAGTCAAGAGTATGCACATACTCAGGACAAAGCCCAGGGATTCTTTCATGACAACGTTGAGCGTACACTGTATGGAGCGTTGAAACCAGCGTTTGAATCAGAACCGAGGCTATTAGAACCCGTCGAGTGTATTCCGGTCGAAGGGCGACCAGGCCTTTGGATACTTCCAGGACACCTCCAGCTTGGAGAATACGAGGTGACGCTCAGTGTTGCACAGGAGATGTCTGGCTCACTCCTTGCGCTCCGCAATGTTCCTGGAGCGGTGAATTATCTTCTTCGCCGGACCGCAGAAGCGCTTGACGCTGACTTTGTACTTGTTGACATGAGCCCGAGCTTGGGTGCTCTTAACCAGAACATCGTAGCCACAAGTGATCTCCTTTTCGTCCCAACCTCTCCCGACTTCTTCTCCATTATGGCCCTCCGCTCACTTGCGCGAATTCTGCCTCGATGGAGTCGATGGGCAGAGGCGGCAAGTTCCAATGAGGTACTGAGATCTGCAACTTACAAATTCCCAGCACCCCGACTCAAGTTTGCAGGATCAGTAATACAACGTTATCGACTCTACCGGGCACCCACGAGCGCAAACCCCTACGGCGACCCAACTCGGCCCTTTCAGAAATGGATAGACCAAGTTGCGAATGCGATAAATGACGAGTTCGCACCTGCACTCGGGAAGGCGGGACTGCTGCTCCCCACTGAAGCGTACTTAGCGAACGGCATAGAACAGTATGTCCTCGGCAAGATCCAAGAGTTCAACAGCCTGCTCCCCAAGTCTCAGGAGTATCGCCTACCAGTATTCGAGCTAACCGCAGTCGAACTCCAACAAGTAGGCATTGTACTCGACGGCTCATTGCGGCAGATCGAAAGCCTCAAGAAGATATTCCGTGGGATTGCAGAGAAGCTCGTCAGCATCTCCTTGGTTGAGGCGTAATCACGGATGGCTTCAGCGGCCTATAGCCTGTACGGCAGGCTATCAAAGCGCATTGAGGAACTCCGTGCTTTATGCAAAGAGGCAGGGAGGAGTGAGACGCAAGAGTCAATTTATAGAGCGTGTCTCGTGCTAACCGTGGCCAGCCTCGACGCATACGTGCACGAGAAGGCAGTCGAACTGTACAGTACGGCGCTTCAAGGACCCACTCCTCCAGCGACCAAAATGTCAACATACCTCGGTATACCCGCGCAGAATCTGCAACAAACGAGCAGTTTAAGTCTCATAAGGTACCGACTGTCCTTTAAGACCTTGGTCTTCCCTGACAAAATTGATGAAGCGATCGAAGCGAGCGGCGTTAGCGCTGCGACTGTTTGGCAATCCATAGGGATTGACTCGGGTTCTCGGGAGTCGAGATTGCGAAATGCTTTACAACTTCAAGTAGACCGCAGAAATCAGATTGCACATGAGGGAGACTGGGACATGATCGATTTCGATTTTCGACACATCTCATCCTCGCACGTGTACGACTGCACGAAATGCATCAGCGGCGTAGTGGAAGGACTCGAGAAAAACTGGATGATGTGAACAGTAAAACGAATCATGAAAAGCACCCAAATGACACACATTGGGTCGTGATATTGTTGAAACAGCGCTCCTCGATGGTCAGACTGCGCACAGTTACACCGCGCCTTCACTTTGGCGCCAGCAACGAAACTACGACAATCGAACCCCCGGACCGTGGTTGTCCGATCGTCAGTGGCCACGTCACCAGCCGTGGTAGGCACTGTCGTGCAAGGGTTCGTGCAATGAACTACAGGGCACCACGGCAACCCATGAGACCCTGACCAGGTCAAACGGAACGTGGTGACGCCAGAGACAGGGATGATCGGCGTTTTACCGGCCTCCGGAGGCGGGAGCGCAGGTTCGAATCCTGCCGGGGGCGCCACGTCTGACTTGCTGGAACGGTGTTAACGCCTTCAGCAGGTTTGTTCGTGCAATGAATCTAACGTTCCGTTCATGCCGCCACTCCGCCGCCCGCACAGGCACATCAGAACCCTGCCATCGACCAGCTTTCTGGCGGTCGTCTACGCCGGTACGGACCCGTTGACCGACAAGGAGCGTTACCTGCGCGAGACCGCCACGACATATGGCGGCGCGGAGCAAGCATTGACCCGCCTTCAGAGTCAGATCGACGAAGACCGGCATCCGAAGACGGCCATCACGATTCGCCAGGCCATCACTCAGCGGCTTGATGTCGCCGAGCTGGAGGACACCACTCGCGAGCGGTACGACGATCTGATCCGCCTATACACCTTGCCACCTCTGGGCGACATGCTGGCGAGCAAGCTCGACGCAGAGCTGCTAGAGCGCGTCTATGCGTGACTGCATCGCTGCCGTGCGCTTTGCACGGGACGACCCCCCGCAGGGCATGTTTGCCGGCCGCTGAGCACCAGCACCAGCACCAGCACCACCCGCAAGATCCACTGCATCATCCGCGGTACGCTCGAACGCGCCGTGCGTTGGCAGCACCTTAGCGTGAACAAGGCCGCGATGGCCGAAGCGCCCACACCGAACCGCACTGAACCCGACCCGCCGAGCGCTGAAGAAGCGGCGGCGCTGCTCAACGCGGCGTGGGCGGACCCGTAGTGGGGCCTGCTGCTCTGGCTGACAATGATCACCGGATCCCGCCGTGGCGAGGTGTCTGCGTTGCGGTGGCGGCATGTCGACTCTGACCGGGCGATCCTCTGGGTGCTGGGATGCACGCTCGATACCGACGCGTTCATCTTCTCCACCGCGCCCGACGCCTCCACACCACACGCGTCGAGGGCGATCAGTCAGCGCTACCGCCGGATGGCCCTCAAGCTCAAGCTACGGAGCACGCGCATCCACTCGCTGCGCCACTACTCGGCAACCGAGCTGGTCGCCGCTGGCGTCGACATCCGCACCGTGGCCGGGCGGCTCGGGCGCGGCAGCGGCGACGCGACCACGCTCAAGGTGTGCGCCGCCTGGGTCGATGAAGCCGATCGGCGGGCAGCCGCGACGATGGCCAACATCATGCCGAGACCGGTTGTCGTCCGGCAGGCGCGTGGAGAGTACGAGAAGATCGCTGCGTCGCTGCGCGACGCCGTTCAGGCCGGTCGGCTCAAGCCCGGCGACCAGCTGCCCACCGTCGCGGAACTCGCCGCAGCTCATACGATCGCGGCCGGCACGGTCCACCGTGCTTTGGCACTCCTCAAGGAGGAGCATCTCATCAAGGTCAGGCGTGGACGCCGCGCCACCGTGATGGCGGGGTTCCTTCATCGGCATGTGCGTGCATTCGGCGGAGCGAGTGCCTGACGGTCGCGCTCCGGCAGGTCGGCCCGTCCGGTCCGCCGGCGGCCGTCGGCAGCGAGGGGTTGGGACAACGCCAGCAAGACCATCGCCGGCCGGCTGCCCAACACCGCACTCAACCGGTCTTTCGCTCTCATGCTGTTCGCCGTGGCGGCTTACATCGCCATCAACAGCGTGTGATCACCCAGCTAGCAACCGTCGAACGGACATCCGGTTGCGCGTCGCCGGTTCCGGGTATGCCGACGACCGGCATGGTACCCAGGCGCAAGGAGTGAAATGATCAAGACCTGGCGTTTCATCACACTCGTCCTCGCCGCACTCCTGATGGGGACGACGCTCTGCCATGTGCTGGAGTTGCCAGCCAAGATGCAGTACCCCGCGTCGCTGTACCTAACGCTCCATCGCACGCTGTATGTGGCTTTCGGCCCACCTGGACCGGGCGCCTTCATCGAGCTCGGTGCGATTCTGGCTGCCGCCGTGCTCGTGTTCCTGGTGCGCAAACGACGGCCCGCTTTCTGGCTGACGCTCATCGGTGCGGCGTGCCTGGCGGCAGGACTCGGGGTCTACTTCACGTTCATTGAGCCGGCGAACGTGGCGATGCGGAGCATGGTGATTGATGCGCCGCCGGCGGATTGGACGCGGTGGCGCGAGCAGTGGGAATACGGACACGCGGCGCACTTCGCCTTTCATCTGGTTGGTTTCAGCGCGCTCGCGCTCGCGCTCTCGGTGATCGTGGAGACGTCGACCCGCGCTGGAGCCCCGCCGACGCCGGCCCGCAGCAGGTCTACGACGTCACGCGGCTGACGAACTCGGCGACCTGCTGCAGGTAGCGGCGGTAACTGTGCAGGACCAGTGGTACGGCCGCCGCAACCTTTTGCAGGTCGATCTCGAGGTACTCGTGCACCAGGACGTTACGCATGCCGACCGAGGGGAGTAGATCGTCGCGCAGCTGCTTGTCGATCATGCCGCATTCCTCAGCGAGTTCGAAGGACTCCCGATAGGAGGTGGCGACTTCGGCGAGGTCGTCGAGGAGTCCTCGCATGACCGACAGTCTGGCCTGGACGATCGACGGGTCGAAACGCCGTGGAGTCATGGGCGACCCGCCATCAGCGCCAGATCCAGCCGCCGCATCCACTCAGTGCCCAGCCGCTGCCCGCTGGCCCTCATCTGCTGCCGCGCGAACTCACCCGGTCGGTACTCGTACAACGGTTCCCCGGGTACTAGCGCATGCTGGCGCGCCACTGGACCGGCCCGATCGAGATCGAGCAGGTCGATGTGGTCGCTGTCGACCAACTCCATGAGCACGCAGATCATCGTCACTACATCGAGCCCGTTTCGCGCGCGTGAACCGACCGCGACATCGAGATCTCGTGCGTCGTGCTGGCCGCGCGACGCACTGCCGAACAGCACGACGAGCGAGAGGCCATGCACCTTGGCCAAGGCCTCGAGGCGGCCGTCGACCGCGGCGCCACGGAGGCGCTGTGCTGCATCGATGGGACTGACCGCCACGTCGCCGAGCATAGTTCAGCGGTGGCGTCGCCCGGTCCGCCGCATGTCGGGTGCTGGCACGCGGGGTAGCTGCGGATCTCGCCGGCGTCGAGCCCGGCCCACAGCGACGTGCCCGGGGTGAGGTCGATATCGGCGACGGCGGTCGGTGTGATGTCGGCGAGCACGTCGGGGTCGCCGGTGAGCTGGACGCGGGTGGTGCTGCCGCGTTCCTCGAGGTCACGGACCTGTACCGGCCAGGTGTTGCGCGACCTCGTTGGGGGTGCCCTGCTGCACGACGTGTCCACCTTCGAGGACCAGCAGCCGGTCTGCGAGCGCCATCGCGTCCATTGGGTCGTGGGTGACCAGCACGGTGGTGCCCGGGTAGTCGACCAGGTGGTGACGCAGCTGCGCGCGGACTTGGATGCGGGTGCTGGCATCCAGGACGGTCAAGGGCTCATCGAGCAGCAGCAGCCGTGGGTCGGTGACCAGTGCCCGAGCCAGCAGCCGGAGCACCCCGGATGATCTGCGTCGCCAGCGTGGTGCTGCCCGCGAAGTTGAGCCGCACCGAATCCAGTACTCGCAAATCGATCCGAGTATGCGGAGGAACAGAAAGAAATCGACCGAGTATACGATCACGCGGTGACGAAGGTTGCGAACGTCTTACCGGGGTAATCTCCTGGATAACGAGTGCCTGGAGACGGGACGATCCGGATCCGGTCGCCGGCACAGGGGGTGCACCAGTGAGCCGGTGGGCCGCGCGGGTCATCGTCGCGCTGCGGTTTGTCCTCGTGCCGATGTGGGTTGGCGCCGCGGTGCTCGCCGTGCTGTACCTGCCGTCGCTGGGTGACGGTCAGGGGGGTGCGATCGACAACGAGCTGCTCCCCGCCGACGCTTCGGCGCTGGAAGCTGAGCTGCTGTCCAAGACGCAGTTCAGTGTCCCGCTCGTCGCCCGCACCGTGGTGGTCCGCCACCAGCCGGCCGGGCTGCCGCCCGGGGCGGTGGGCCAGGCGGTGCAGACGGCGCGTGACGTCCTGGACGGCCGGTTCCCCGACCTGCGCGGGCTCGCGGCCGTGATCCCGGTGCCCGACACCGCCCTGCAGCAAGGTTCCGCACTACCCACCACGATCCTCTACTTCCTGCATTTCCGGCCCGGTACCGGCGGCACCGAGTCCGTCGAGGTCGCCCGCCGCTTCGCAGAGTACGTCCGGGCGGGGCCGGGGGAGTTCGTGGGCGTCACGGGTACCGTGCCGGCCACTGTCGCTCGCGCAGCGGTGATCAAGGAGTGGGTGCCGGTCATCACGCTGGCGACGATCGTGCTCATCGCGGTGGCGGTGGGCCTGTTCTACCGGTCGCCCATCGCACCCCTGGTGACCCTGCTGACCGCGGGCATCTCTTTCGTCGTTGCCTCCGGGGTCCTGGGATGGCTCGGTCAGGCGCGTGGGCTCGTCGTCCCACCCGAGGTGGAACCGGTCGTCGTTGCCCTGATGTTCGGGGTGGTGACCGACTACTCGATCTTCTTCCTGTCGCACTACCGCCGGCATCTCCTGGAGGGGCGCGCCGCCCGGGACGCGGCCCGGGCCGCGACGTCGGAGGTCGCCGGCATCGTCGGAGTCGCCGGTCTCGTCGTGGCGGTGTCCACCGGCGCGCTGGTCTTCGCCGAGCTCTCGTTCTTCCGGGTGTTCGGGCCCGCCCTCGCGGTGGCCGTGCTCGCCGGCGCGCTGGTGACGATCACGTTCGTACCATGCGTGCTCGCCCTGCTCGGACGCTTCGCCCTGTGGCCGAGCATCCCGAGGACCGGCCCGGAGCGCGACGCCGCGGTCCGGGCCGGCACGGCGGAGTCCCGGACCGTGCGCGCCCGGATTGCACGCTTCGCGGTCCGGCGCCCGCTGGGAACCGTCATCGCCTGCGTTGTGCTCCTTGGAGCGGCCGCGGTCGGGCTGGTCCGGTATGACGTGGGCAACCCGGTCATCCAGTCGCTGCCCGCTGGCGCCGGCCCGCAGCGGGCGTATGACGTTGCGGGCGCCGGCCTCACGGTCGATGGCATCGTCGCGCCGACGGTCGCGGTGGTGCGGGCGCCGGGTGCCGCGCTGGACGCCAGCAAGCTGGCGCAGTTGAAGCCCCTCTTGGCCGGCGTGCCCGGGGTAGCCCGCGTCTACGGACCGGGCGACGCGCCACCCGGCCTGGCCGCGCAGGCCGAGGACGTCTTCGTCGCCCCGGGCGGTGACCTCGCGCGGCTCCTCGTCGTCTTCGAGGGTGATCCACTCGACGGGCCGGCGGTGGACTCGCTGCGCGCCCTGCGCGACCGCGCTCCGACCCTGCTGCGCGAGGCCGGTCTGGGTGGCGCGGAACTCCTGCTCGGCGGCGACACTGCGATCACCGCGAATCTCATCGATCGGACGGTGCAGGATCTCATGCGGGTGACACCGGTGGCGCTGCTGGCGGCCGTCCTCGTGCTCGCCCTGTACCTGCGTTCGCTGGTCGCGCCGCTGTGCCTGGTCGCGGCGAGCGTGCTCGCGCTAGTCGCCGCGCTCGGTCTCAGCGCCATCGTGTCCGCACCGCTGCTGGACACGGCGGCGGTGGCCTTCTTCGTCCCGTTCGCCGTCTCGATCCTGCTGCTGGGGCTCGGCTCGGATTACAACGTCTTCCTCGCCGGCCGGATCTGGGACGAAGTGGACCGGCGCCCGCTGCGGGAGGCCGTGCGTACGGCCTCGACCCGGGCCGCCCGGTCCATCGCGACGGCCGGGGTGGTCCTTGCCGGCTCGTTCGCGCTGCTTGCGCTCGTACCGCTGAGCACGTTCCGCGCGATCGCGATCGTGATGGTGATCGGGCTCGTGCTGGACGCCTTCCTCGTCCGGCAGCTTCTGGTACCGGCGCTGCTGGTTCTGCTCGGTACCGGCGGCTGGCGGCCCGGGCGGCGCCACGGCGTCGGGTCGCGATGAGATTACCTACGAGGCTCGGGGGGCCACTCCAGCTCGAAGTCGTCGTCGGCGGGCGCCTCGGGGTCCTGCCATTCCTGGGCATGGTTGGGACCGGTACCGCGGAGCATGCTCTCGACATCGTGGGCGAGGGCATCGTCCTCTCGTGCGCTGTGCTTGTCACTGCCCCGTTGCATCAAGTCCTCCTTCTGTCGGTCAATCCTTCAGCGAGCGCATGGTCAGCTGTCAGGATCCACCGGTTACCCGGCATCCTCGCGCGCAAACCTGTTGGCGCTACCAGATGGGGATGGTGGGTAGGGTAGGGTCGGGTTCGCGCGCCGCCGCGGGCCGCAGCCCACCAGCTGCCCGCGAGTAACAGTGCGCCGGACCCGACCCCGGCGACGGCGGCGACGGCCGCGGTGGGGGGCTGGACTGAGATGTCGCTGGTGTCGAGTTCACGGACGGTGCTCCGGGCCGCGCGCTACTCCTGCGCCCGGTGGGATGACCCTGATCTGGATCTAATCGTGTTCCTCGTATAGCAGAAAGTCGGGCCTGTTCTTTCGCCATTGTGGAACGTTCATAGAGTTGAGAATGGGGACAAGTTTCTTCTCCTCGTAAATGAAGTGTGTCTCCATGATGGCCGACAGGCCATCTAATTCCGCCCGCACGCGGGCGGAATTAGATGTGTTCGAATTTGATTCTAGACCGCTGATCAGTTTTTTCCAGGTTTCCCAGGATCCAGTCGATCCGATGGTGATCGGTCTTCAGGTCCAAAATAACCTTGCGGAGTTCAGGAAACTGCTCGGCGATGATCGAGAATGCGTCGCCGTCTTCTCCGGTGTGATGTCGGGTCAGCGCCGAGCAGAAAGAGAGGCAGTGCATCCGCAGGTCTCGCGGTGGTGGACCCGAGCCGTTGAGGTAGGTGTCAACATTCTCTCTGAGGTCTTCTAGCAGCTCGCGGAGCCGGATATGCACTTCAATCAACTGGTTGCCGAAGGCTTGATGTCATAGGGTGAGCGCACCATCGAGATTGATACCACATTGCTCCAGTCAATAGGGACAAGGAGATTGTTTTCAGTGCGGGGTGCGGAGGTTCTTATCGAGGAGCGAGAGGTCATCTCTCGTGAGCTTGCCGCTGGACGTTCTTATCGATACATTGGTCGACTGTTGAAACGGGACCATACGGTGATATCACGTGAGGTTGCGAGAAATGGTGGCCGATCGGCGTATCGAGCGATACCCGCCCAGCGGCAAGCGGACGACAACCGTGCGCGCCCGAAACAGCGATTACTGGAGACGAACACGGTGTTGCATGACGCAGTGAACACCGGGTTGGAACAGAAATGGTCACCCCGGCAGATCAGCAAGCGGTTGCGTCAAGACTTCCCCGGCGACGACACTATGCGCGTGTCGCACGAAACGATCTACCAGTGCCTGTACTTGCAAGCGCGTGGCGAGTTGCGCACCCAGCTCAAACTCGCCTTGCGTCAGGGCCGCACCCGCCGAGTCAGCAGGTCCCGGGCGGCCGTGACCAGGGGAAAGATCCCGGACATGGTCAACATCAGCGAACGCCCGGTCGAGGCCGAGGACCGCGCGGTTCCCGGATTTTGGGAAGGAGATCTCATCATCGGCAAGGGCGGCACGTCACAGATCGCTACCCTCGTCGAACGGACCAGCCGCTACGTCATGCTCGTCCGGATCCCCTACGACCGCACCGCCCAGCGCGTCGCCACACTGCTCGCCCAGAAAATGGAAGCCCTTCCCGCGTTTCTCCGGAACAGCGTGACCTGGGACCAGGGAAAAGAGATGGCCGCGCACGCGAACTTCACCGTCAAGACCGGAATCGACGTCTATTTCTGCGATCCCCACTCACCCTGGCAACGAGGCAGCAACGAGAACACCAACGGCCTCCTGCGCCAATACTTCCCCACAGGAACCGACCTATCAACCTACACACAGGCCGAACTCGACGCCGTCGCTGACGAACTCAATAACCGTCCACGACAGACACTCAACTGGCTGAAACCAACCGAAGTCCTCAACAAATTCCTGGTCGACGCTGGTGGTGCGCCCACCACTTGACACCGCCCTGCAA
>JBOHHF010000220.1:0-2512 GCA_050700495.1 Pseudonocardiaceae bacterium | reverse complement strand
ATGCGCTGGATCTGGTTGGTGCCCTCGTAGATCTGGGTGATCTTCGCGTCGCGCATCATGCGCTCCACCGGGAAGTCCCGGGTGTAGCCGTAACCACCGAAAAGCTGCACCGCGTCGGTGGTCACCTCCATGGCCACGTCAGAGGCGAAGCATTTCGATGCCGACGAGATGAACCCGACCTTGCTTTCACCAGCCTCTGCGCGCGCAGCCGCGACATAAACCAGCTGACGGGCCGCCTCGGTCTTCATCGCCATGTCGGCCAGCATGAACTGCACACCCTGAAAGTCGGCGATCGGCTTGCCGAACTGCTTACGCTGCTTGACGTAGGCGATCGCGGCGTCCACTGCGCCTTGGGCGATACCCACGGCTTGCGCCCCGATCGTCGGGCGGGTGTGGTCCAGGGTCGCCAAGGCGGTCTTGAACCCGGTGCCCGGCTCGCCGATGATCCGGTCGGCCGGGATCATGCAGTCTTCGAAGTAGATCTCCCTGGTTGGACTGCCCCGGATTCCCAGTTTGCGCTCCTTGGGCCCGACTGAGAATCCCGGGTCCTCCTTATGGACGATAAATGCGCTGATTCCGCCGGCGCCCCGGTCCGGGTCTGTGACAGCCATCACGGTGTACCAGGTGGACTCCCCTGCATTGGTAATCCAGCACTTGGTGCCATTGAGCACCCAGTGGTCGCCGTCGCGCCGCGCCCGGGTACGCATTGCCACGGCATCACTGCCGGCCTCCCGCTCGGACAGCGCGTAGGACGCCATCGATCCCGCCGCCAGCGACGGCAACACCTGCTTGCGCAGCGTCTCGGAGCCGGCCAGCAGCAGCCCCATCGTGCCCAGCTTGTTCACCGCGGGGATCAGCGAGGATGACGCGCACACCCGCGCCACTTCCTCGATCGCGATGCAGGTCGCCACAGCGTCCGCTCCTTGGCCGCCGTAGGCCTCGGGAACGTGCACCGCGTGGAAGCCTGAGCGCACCAGGGCGGTCTGTGCCTCGTGCGGGAACCGTTCCTGCTCGTCGACCTCGGCCGCATATGGGGCGATCTCCTTCTCGGCCAGCGCCCGCACCGCTTCCCGCACCGCCTCATGCTCCGAGTTCACCGCTACCTCCCCTTCCCGAACCACCGCGTTCTGGAGCCAGACTGCACTAATCGCGGGTGGTTTACTGCAGTTTGTCTCCAGAACGCGGCGGGGCTCTCCGGAGTGCGGAGTCGGAGTCCAGGACCTGCTGGGCCAAGGTGCGCTGGAAGGCGAGAATCCGGTGGGTGAGGGCCGGGTCGGAGGCGGCCAGGATGCGGACGGCGAGCAGGCCGGCGTTGCGTGCCCCGCCGACCGACACGGCCGCGACCGGCACCCCGGAGGGCATCTGCACGATCGACAGCAGCGAGTCCAGCCCGTCCAGATGCGCCAGCGGCACCGGCACCCCGATCACCGGCAGCACCGTGGCCGAGGCCACCATCCCGGGCAGGTGCGCCGCCCCACCGGCCCCGGCGATGATCACCTTCAGTCCCCGGTCCGCGGCCTGGCGCGCATAGTCGAGCATCCGGCCCGGGGTGCGGTGCGCGGAGATCACCGCCACCTCATGCGGCACCTCGAACTCGTCGAGCACCTCGGCGGTGGCGGTCATCAGCGGCCAGTCCGAGGCGCTGCCCATGATCACGCCTACCAGCGGTTCAGTCACGCCGTCTCCCGTCCCGGCCCGTGCAGGGGGTACCCGTCCGGCCATGTCCCGAGGGCCAGGAGGGTCGCCGAGGCCACCGCCGTCTCGCGCACCGGCGCCAGCTGTGCGCCGAGCACCGTGACGTGCCCGATCTTGCGGCCGGGCCATTCCGGCTTCGCATACAAGTGCACCCTCGCCTCCGGATAACGGGCCATCAGGTGGTGCAGCCGCTCATCGATACCCATCGCCGGCCGGGTGTCGGCGGCCAGCACGTTGACCATCACGCACCATGGGGCGCGCGGCGCAGTGGACCCCAGCGGGTAGTCCAGCACTGCCCGTAGGTGCTGCTCGAACTGGGACGTCACCGCACCCTCGATGGTCCAGTGCCCGCTGTTGTGCGGCCGCATCGCCAGCTCGTTCACCAGGAGCTGTCCGTCTGTCGTTTCGAACAGCTCGACAGCCAGCACGCCGACCACTTCCAGCTCTCCCGCCACCCGCAATGCCAGCTCCTGGGCGGCTTGGACGAGTTCGGTGTCCAAGCCGGGTGCCGGGGAGAGCACCTCGACACAGATTCCGTCGCGCTGCACCGTCTGCACCACCGGCCACGCCGCGCCCTGCCCGAACGGTGAGCGGGCCACCAGCGCGGCCAGTTCCCGGCGCATCGCCACGTGCGGCTCGACCAGCAGCGGAGTGCCCGCGGCGAGCAGCTCGGTGACCATCCGGCACGCGCCGCTCGGGGTGTCGAGCATCCATACACCCCGCCCGTCATAGCCACCGCGAATCGCCTTGAGCACGCACGGCCAGCCGTGCTCGGCACCGAAGCACACCACATCCTGCGCCTGAGTCACCTCGCGAA
>JBOHHF010000219.1:0-5059 GCA_050700495.1 Pseudonocardiaceae bacterium | reverse complement strand
GGCGGTCCAGGCTCTCCGGCCCGTGCCTATGTCCGGCCGGCCGCTACGCTGGCACTATTCTGCCGCTACGGCAGCCAGAATTCCGGGGCCATCACCCCGCCGGACTCCAGGGAGTACGACCGGCGTGTTCGACACCCTCTCCGATCGGCTCACGTCAGCGCTGTCCGGCCTGCGGGGCAAGGGCAGGCTTTCTGAGGCCGACATCGACGCCACCGCCCGCGAGATCCGCATCGCGCTGCTGGAGGCGGACGTCGCGCTGCCGGTGGTCCGCCAGTTCGTCGCGCAGATCAAGGAGCGCGCCAAGGGCGCCGAGGTCTCCGCCGCGCTGAACCCCGCCCAGCAGGTCATCAAAATCGTCAACGAGGAGCTCATCGGCATCCTGGGCGGCGCTACCCGGCGGCTGGAACTGGCCAAGACACCCCCGACCGTGATCATGCTGGCCGGTCTGCAAGGTTCCGGGAAGACGACGCTGGCCGGCAAGCTCGCCCGTTGGCTGCGCAACCAGGGCCATACCCCGCTGCTGGTCGCCGCGGACCTGCAGCGGCCCAACGCGGTCACCCAGCTCCAGGTGGTGGGTGAGCAGGCCGGGGTGTCGGTGTTCGCACCCGAACCCGGCAACGGCGTCGGCGACCCGGTCGAGGTCTCGCGCCGAGGGGTGGCGCAGGCCCGCGCCCGCCAGCACGACATCGTCGTGGTGGACACCGCCGGACGGCTGGGCATCGACGTCGAGATGATGCGCCAGGCCGCCGACATCCGCGACGCGGTGCAACCCGACGAGACGCTGTTCGTCGTCGACGCCATGATCGGCCAGGACGCGGTGACCACCGCTGAGGCGTTCCGCGACGGCGTCGGCTTCACCGGTGTCGTGCTCACCAAGCTGGACGGCGATGCTCGCGGTGGCGCGGCGCTGTCGGTGCGGCAGGTCACCGGTCAGCCGATCATGTTCGCGTCCAACGGGGAGAAACTGGAAGAGTTCGATGTCTTCCACCCGGACCGGATGGCCAGCCGGATCCTGGGTATGGGAGATCTGCTCACCCTGATCGAGCAGGCCGAGCAGGCCTTCGACGCCGAGCAGGCCGAGCAGACCGCCGCCAAGATCGGCAGCGGGGAGCTGACCTTGGAGGACTTCCTCGAGCAGATGCAGGCGATCCGCAAGATGGGGCCGATCGCCAACCTGCTCGGGATGCTGCCCGGTGCGGGCCAGATGAAGGAGCAGCTCGCCGAGGTCGACGACAAACAGCTGGACCGGCTGCAGGCCATCATCTGCGGCATGACCCCAGACGAGCGGGCCGACCCGAAGATCATCAATGCCTCCCGGCGGCAGCGCATCGCGCGGGGCTCCGGAGTCACGGTCAGCGAGGTCAACCAGCTGGTCGAGCGGTTCTTCGAGGCCCGCAAGATGATGCAGCAGATGGCCGGCCGTTTCGGCTTCCCCGGGGCGGGTCCCGGGCGCCGAAACCGTAAGGGCAAGAAGGGCAAGAAGGGCAAGGGCCGTGGCGCGACGATGCCGCGGGTTCGCGGCGGGCTGCCTGGTGGACTGCCCGACCTGCCCGGCCTGGACCAGTTGCCGCCCGGGTTCGACCCGTCGAAGCTGAGATTTCCCAAGAAGTGATGGTCCCCTCGGGAGCGCCGGCGATGCACCTGCGCGGGGTGCTGCTCCCGGCCGGCGAACCCGGCGACCTCTGGGTGGCCGACGGGGTGATCCACACCGAGCCGGTGCCCGCGGCGGTCACTGTCGTCGACGGCGGCTACGTGCTCCCCGGCCTGGTTGACGCACACTGCCACGTCGGTGTCGGGCCGCAGGGGGCGGCGAGCCTGGCCGAGGCCGCCGAGCAGGCCGCCATCGATCGGGACGCCGGCACCATGCTCATCCGGGACTGCGGAGTCCCGATCGACACCCGCTCGCTGCAGTCTCGCGACGATCTGCCGCGGATCATCAGAGCCGGACGTCACCTGGCTCGCCCCAAACGTTACGTCCCCACCCTCGGCGTGGAGCTCGACGACCCCGGGCTGCTCCCGCAGGCTGTACAGGAGCAGGCGGCGGCCGGGGACGGCTGGGTGAAGCTGATTGGTGACTGGATCGATCGCTCGACCGGCGACCTTGCCCCGCTGTGGCCTGATGGCGATCTGGTCGAGGCGATCGCGACCGCCCACGCCGCTGGCGCCAGGGTTACCGCGCATGTCTTCGGTGAGGACGCCTTGCCGGGTTTGATCGCCGCCGGAATCGACTGCATCGAGCATGGCTGTGGCCTGACCGCCGACACCATCAGTGAGATGGCTGCGCGCGGCATCGCTCTGGTGCCCACGTTGATCAACGTCGAGACGTTTCCCGCGATCGCCGATCGCGCCGCGAAGTACCCGCGTTATGCCGCGCACATGCGCGTGCTGCATGCCGGGGTCCGGGACACCGTTGGCGCCGCCGTCGAGGCGGGGATCGAGATCTACGCGGGAAGCGACGCCGGTGGTGGCATCGCCCACGGCCGTCTGGTGGACGAGATCCTCGCATTGCGCACCGTCGGGATGGACGGTGCGCAAGCTCTCGCGGCGGCAAGTTGGGCATCCCGCGACTGGTTGGGCGTTCCCGGCCTGGTGGCCGGTGCACCCGCCGATCTGCTGGTCACCCGCAGCGACCCGCGCCTGGACCCGAACACACTGCGAAACCCGGCGTTGCTGCTGTTGCGGGGTCGGGTCTGGGGGGAAAGAGCAGCAAGCCCGTTTCCCACGAGGAGGAGCCCGTGAACACTCCCGAGCCTCCGAAGCGGCCTGTGGTTGACACCGTCACCGACCCGCAACGTGCCGAGATCCTGGAGAGCGCGCACCAGGATGCAGAGCTTGATCCCAGAAAAGCTGGGGCGATAGCGGAAACAATCCCTTCACCGGAAGGGATGCCGATCGGATCGGATACCCGCCGTGGTTGGCTCATGTTTGGCTGCTTTGTCCTCGGCGAGGTGGCTTTCGTGGCGGCGTCGGTGCTGGTGCTGCTGCCCTACGCGCTAGCCTCCCCGCGCGACGCTGCGGAGGGGTCATTGCCGACCGCAGCGTTGGTCGTGGCGCTCGTGGTGCCCACCGTGCTGGCTGCCTTGGTCGCGACAACCGGTGCAGCACTGCTCGGTCAAGGGAACGTGACGCAACGGCTACGTAGCCAGCTGTCGGTGCGCTGGCGACTGTCCGATGTCGGTATCGGGCTGTTGCTGGGTTTCGTCGGCTTGGTCATCACCGTGCCGGCCGCTGGCCTCTGGGCGCGCTGGGTCGGCACGAGCCAGGCGAATTCAGCGGTGGGGGAGGCGTTCGAGGACCTGCGGTTGCCTCTAGGGATGGCGCTCGTGCTGTTCTTCGCCGTGTGGCTGGTCGCGCCGTTGTGCGAGGAGTTGCTCTATCGCGGCGTGCTGTGGCGGGCCATGGAGTACTGGCAGTGGAACCGCTGGGTGATCTTCGTGCTGACCACCGCGCTGTTCTCCGTTGCCCACCTGGAACTGCTACGCACTCCGCTGCTGGTGGTGATTTCACTGCCGATCGCGCTGGCCCGGATGCTCACCGGCAACCTGCTGGCCAGCATCGTCGCCCACCAGGCGAATAACTTCCTGCCCGCGATCGGGCTCCTGCTGATCACCCAGGGATTAGTGCCCGGCTGACGCTCCCCCTCCCCGCGTGTCGTGCTCTCATGCTCGGTGTGTTGTCGTCTCACGCACGATGCACCGACAGGTGCCACGGAGGTCCGGAAGGTCTGGCACAATGGGGCGCTGTTGTCGTAGTGCGCCCTCTCACCGCGCTGTGACCACTGAAATCTGTGACCACTAAAATCTATGACTACTGACCTCATGGGCAGTGTCGGTCCGTGTCCCCACCATGGGCCGTGCATGCTCACCGTGACCATTCGCACGTTGACAGGAGTAGCCCGACTCGTGGCTGTCAAGATCAAGCTCATGCGGCTCGGCAAAATTCGCCAGCCGTACTACCGGATCGTCGTCGCCGACGCCCGCACCCGCCGCAACGGCAAGGCGATCGAGACGATCGGCAAGTACCACCCCAAGGAGGAACCCAGCTTCATCGAGGTCGACTCCGAGCGGGTGCAGTACTGGCTCGGAGTCGGCGCCCAACCCACCGACCCAGTTCAGCACATTCTCCAGGTGACCGGCGACTGGCAGCGGTTCACCGGCCAGCCCGGTGAGGAAGGTACGCTGCGGCGCGCCGTGCCCAAGCCGGACAAGGCTGAGCTGTTCAATCGGGCGCTGGCCGAGGCGGGTGAGGTGCCGACCACTGAGGCCACCACGCCACGAAAGAAGGGCCCCCGCAAGACAGATACCGGCGCTACCCCGGCCCCAACACCGGCCCCGGAAACGGCTCCTGTCGAAGCCGACGGTCAGGAGGACACTGCAAAGGCAGCGGACGGGCAGGCGTGAACATGCTGGCGGACGCGCTCGAGCATCTCGTGAGAGGAATCGTCGACAACCCTGACGACGTGCGCGTCCAGCTGGTGACCACGCGACGGGGCCGCACCCTTGAGGTACACGTCCACCCCGAAGATCTCGGCAAGGTGATCGGCCGGGGTGGTCGCACCGCCACTGCGCTGCGCACGGTGATGGGTGGTATCGGCGGGCGTGGGGTCCGGGTTGACGTCGTCGACACCGACCGCTGACGTTGCTGGCCGGGTGTTGACCGTGCAGCCGGGCGCAGTGACATGACAGGGGGGGACACGACAGGCGGGGACACTCGGCGGGTGGTCGGTCGGATCGGCCGGCCACACGGTCTCCGTGGGGAGGTGACCGTGCAGGTGCGCACCGACTCGCCACAGCAACGCTTCGTTGCCGGCGCGCAACTCGGTGCTGACACTGGCCGCACGCTGACGGTAGACGCCGTCCGCCCGCATGCCGGAAACCTGCTCGTGCGATTCGCCGGGGTAACCGATCATGCCGCGGCAGCGGAGCTGCGTGGTGTCCTCCTGACAGTCGAGACCATGGAACTGCCTGCCCTGGGTGATCCTGACGAGTTCTACGACCACCAGCTCGAGGGCTTGGCTGCCGTCGGGCTCGACGGCACGGAGCTGGGCACGGTGCGTGAG
>JBOHHF010000218.1:0-5168 GCA_050700495.1 Pseudonocardiaceae bacterium | reverse complement strand
TTGTCGAATAGTCTGGGCCGGGCCAGGTCACGCAGCGCGCGGGAGTAACGGTCATAGCGCTCACCGCTGGCCATCAGAGGGCGCGCGCCAGCGGATGATGGGCCCCTGCCATCCAGCTGCGGCGCTGGTGGATCGGGGCGCCATGCCAGCTCGATATCAGCCAGATCCACCGGAGTGTCCGGCATCCAGCGTGCGGAGGTGAGGATTGTCGACCCGGGGATGCGCAGCTGTTCCGGGTACAGCTCAGCGGCCAGCTCAGCCAAGACCACGCGGTTGGCGTTGAGCGCTCGCCGGATCTGCCGCCACTGTTCCTGGCTGTCCCGGACCGGGCCGGGTCGGTCGCTGACGTGCGCGGCGGACGGGCTTGCCTCCGCCGAATGGTCCGGCAGGACACCCAGCCGTTCCGGGGGGATGCCAAGGGTGCGCGCGATGTGACGTAACTCGGTGACGTCTCGCAGGGCATGGGTGCCCTTTTCCAATTTGGACACCCGCGACTGCGTGGTGTTGAGGCGGGCTGCCGCCTCCTGCTGGGTCAGTCCGGCGCGCGTGCGGTACCAGCAGATGATCTGTCCGACGTCGGAACCGTCCGGTGGCACCGAGACAGCGTGCGTCATCTGCAACCAGCCCATAAAGCTCCTGTCCGCGCTGTCCTCAGCCCCTTCCACCGTGATCGTAGATGAGGTACCGGCTGCTCGGTCATCCACTACGCTCATGGTCTCCGCTGCAGCGGCGTGAGCTGAGTTCTCCGACAGTGGCGCTGGCTCTAGTGTGGCGCCGGTGTCGGCGAGGTTCTTGGCGAACCGTGCTCTGGCTCCCTCCCCGGCGCGTTCAAGGGTGGTGTCCAACGCTTGTTGCATCTCGGGGTTGGGTACGCGCTCCGGCTTCTGGTGCCATGTTGCGACCGTCCGGGCTGCAGTACCCAGATGCGCGGCAAAAGACTCATTGGTCATCCGTAGCGCGGCCTGCAGCGCGCATGCAGTGCGACCTGTCCACAGCTGCACCGGCTCCATCAGAAATAGCTCCGAAAACAATGACGTGCATTACAAATGCACGGGAAGTGCACTGGTGATGCACTGCAGGTGCATGGTTGGTGCGACGGGTCCGCTGTTGACTTGGCGGCATGAACGGCAGACATCAGAAACCCTCAACCCCTGACTATTTTCCGGTTCGAGTCAACGAACCTGATCACCGCTTCCACGTTGGCATTTATCTCATTGAGCCGGTCGCCCAGCTCATTGATAGTGCTGAGCTGTGTCTCTATCTGCGTCAGGCGATACTCAATCGCGGCCAGTCTTCCGGGAATGTCCTCGTCGGAACGGCTCACCGGTTCGCCAAGGTCCGGGGCGCGCCGGGCCTTCAGGACCGCATCCAGGTGCCGGGGGTGCCACCCCAGTGCTGTGGAGAGCGCTTCCAGCGTGCGGGCGCTCCGCCGCCGCTGTGCGGAGTTGTGGTAAAGCTCGCCGACTGTCGCTTTCGAAACTTGCGAGCGCTCAATCAGCTCGCGCTGACTGATGCCGAGCTCTGCCATGCGCTGGCTGATCGCGTACGCGACAGCCGCCCAGTCCTCCGCCACATATTCCTCCGCGCTCCGCCTTGGCGCCGAAGAGTAGCGCGGACTCGCCCGGCCTGAGCAATGCAACCGGGTGTGGGCACATCCGCACGCCCGTACTTGAATTAAATCATCCGTGAAAATTTCACTAAATCATCCACAACGTCCTTGAGGGGATCAAAATGCTAAAGACCCACTCCTGTGTGAGTGTCCACTGTGATCAGTGCGGAGATGCCCTGGGCAGCCCGGAATTCGAGGCGCACTACCGCACCGAGCACGACGCACTGAGGGCGGCTGCCGCCAACCGGTGGCGGGCTGGTTCGGGTCGCCGGTTGCTGTGCTCGGCATGCGCACCGATCCTCACCTGTGAGGCTGAGGGGCACCAGTTCAATCCGTGGCGCCAGCCGTCCTTGGTTGCGGCGACCGAGTACCGGTACTGCCGCCGGTGCTGCGAGCTGGAGTCCCGCCCGGCCACTAGTGAGGACCGTCGCGGGGATGAGCCCCGATGAACGGCGCGAATGCCCAGGTGGTGCTGGTCGTACTCGCGGTGCTCGCCGGACTCGGGGTCATCGCCGCGTTCCGCAGCGGCGCGCGCAGCGCCTACCGGATCTCCCGCCAGACACAACAGGTCACCCGGATGGGCGGCAACCTGGTCCGCGCACTCGGGGTGTCAGTGGTGATCGTGGGCGTGCAGTGGGCGGTGGTGTCCTACACCACCGACCCCTGGGCCTGGGGTGTCGCGCTCGGAGTGCCCGCACTGTTCGCGGGCAGCGCCATCGCCCGCCTGTTCACCATCACCGAACTCCTCCACCAACCCACTTCCCAGTATCGGAGCAGGCGATGAGCACCCCACCCGTGGACACACCGACCATGCCCGCCACCGCCACCGGTGGTGATCTAGACACCACTCCCGCGGCAGTGCCGGACCGGAAACCCTGCCCCGACCAGGACTACATGAGGCGTTCGCTGCCGGTGGTGCTGCCGCCGTGGCTGGGTTCACCACAGACCGCGCGAGCCACGCTGCGATGGGCGCTGCGCTACGCGGCTCGGCATCTGGGCTACCACGTGGTGCGGGCCCCTGGTTACGCGCTGGGCCTGCTCTGGTGGATGCTGCGCGGCACTTCCCGGACCATCGCCGTCGGGTTCCGTTGGGTCAGCGCCCGAGGCGAGTACCGGCCGCTGATCCTCGCGGCGCGAGAGGCCAAACGGTGGGATCTGGTTCGCGAGCTGATCATCGAACGCCGGGCGCTGGCCCGGGTGAGGACCGTCGCCAGCGCGTGGCTGGCTCTCTCCGTCGGGGCGGCTGGCGCCGCTGGCTTGCTCACCCTCGGCAACCGGTTCGGCTGGTGCGTCGCGCTGGTGGCCGGGCTGGTCGCGGTCTGGCTGGGTCGCCCGCATATGGCCCCGGTGCTGCCGCCGGGTCCGGCGCTGCCGGTGCAGCTGGAACTCTCGCCGGACATGCTAACCGATGCCCTCCGGGCGGCGGGGTTGGTCAAGACCGACGCTGTGCCGCAGTTGGTGACGCCGCCGTTGCGGGATGGCCGCGGGTGGGCGGTCACCCTTGACCTGCCCCGCGGAGGTGGGAAGACCGCCGCCGATGCCATTGCCAAACGCGACACCGTGGCCGCTGAGCTGGGCGTGGATGAGATCCAGGTCCTGATGTCTCGGGTCCGGGCCGCGGCCGGGGGCCACGCCGGGCGCCTGAGTGTGTGGGTCGCCGATGACGATCCCTACCTGGGCGAGCCGAACCCCTCACCGCTGATCACGATGGACCAGTTCAGCGTGTGGGAGCCGATCCCCTTCGGCCGGGATGCCCGGGGGCGTCGGATCATGCTGGTGCTGGTCTGGCAATCCATGTTCTTCGGCGGGCTGCCCCGACGGGGTAAGACTTTCGCCCAGCGCCTGCCCTCCGCCGCCGGGGTATTAGACCCCTACGTGCGGCACTACGTCGCCGATGGCAAGGGTGGCGCGGACTGGCGCCCGATGCGCGGCGTGGCGCACCGGCTGGTGATCGGCGCCGAAGACGAAGCCATCACCCAGTTCCTCGCCATGCTCGAGGAACTGATCACCGAGATGGGCCGCCGGTTCACCGTGCTCGGCACCCTCCCGGTCTCGATCTGCCCGGAAGGCAAGCTCACCCCGGACATCAGCCGCCGCTACCAGCTGCCGGTCATCTTCATCACCATTGACGAACTGCAGGAATACCTCTCCGCCATGACCGCCGCGGTCCGGGAGGAGGCCGTGGAGAAACTCGCCCGGCTGGCCCGGCGAGGCCCCGCTGCCGGGTTCATCCTCAACGCCGCCTCCCAACGCCCCGACGCCGAGAGCGTCCCAGCGAAACTCCGGGAGATCATCACCTACCGGTACTGCACCCAGGTCGTGGACCGCACCTCCTCCGACATGGTGCTCGGCAAGGGCAAAGCCGCCCAAGGCGCCGATGCCTCCATCCTCTCCGAGGATCACAAGGGCGTCGGGGTCCTGGTCACCGGGCCCGGCTCGTTCGAGATCGTCCGCTGCGACTATCTCGACCTGCCCGCCTTCTCCACACTCTGCGCCCACGGGCGGGCGCTGCGAGGGGCAGCAGGCACGCTCACCGGGGACGCCGCCACCGACGCCGTGGCGGTCGCCGAAGCCGCCGGAATCCAGATCCCCGCCGTGCTCGCCGACGTGCTCTACGCCATGCACGGCGTCGAACGGATGCACACCACCACTCTGCTCAACCGGCTCACCAACATGGACGAGGACACCTACGCCGAGTTCACCCCCGAACGCCTCGCCGAAGAACTCGAACACGCCGGAGTCCAACGCTCCGGCCGACAAGTCAAGGTCGACGGGGTCAACCTCGCCGGATACCGCCGCGCCGACCTCGAGGCCGCTGTCCCCGCCGGAGCCACCCTCCCTCAGCGCCCAGCCGTCACAGAAAGTGACCAGTAGAGGGAGACCAGCCGACTCTGCCCCTACTACCGGGACCCCGCTACTCACACCCGCCGGACACGGGTCGGTAGCGGGGGCCCGCTACCCCGGTAGACCCCTCAGGGAACGGGACCTGACCAGCACGGTAGCGGGGGGTAGACCCCCCACAAGCCCGCCGCGGCCACACCCGTTTCTCAACCTCAGTGCCCTCCAACATCCCGCACTCTGCGCCGACCCGGCACACCCACCTCTGACCACGCACAGTGACCAGAAGGGCGCCACCTCGTGACCACGCCCACCGACCAACCCCAGGCGCACCCCGGCATCTCAACGCACAACCCATGCCTCCATCACCAGCCCGACCACGTCACAGCCGCTCCGCAGCAGGAGTCACAGCCGCCCGCCGCCGACGCGCTCGCCGAGCACGTCAGGGCCGTCGTCGACTCATTCCCACCACTGACCCCCGAACAGAAGCACCGCATCGCCGCTCTGCTGCGCACCACCGTGCCGAGGTCTCGTCCCGCTAGTGAGTAGCGCGCGTCTTGTCCGCTGCTATGGGGTCGCTCGCCGTCGTGGACCGCGGTTTTGAGTTCAGCGGATACTCTCCCGCGTGGTGTTGATCGGCTCGTGTCCCCTTGCGGTCGGAGAGAGCCCAGAATTTGGAACGTCACGTCTCACGCATTGCTGAGGGCAACGAGTTCTGCGT
>JBOHHF010000217.1:0-1248 GCA_050700495.1 Pseudonocardiaceae bacterium | reverse complement strand
GGTTCCTCGCCGTATCAAGTGGGTTTGGTGATCAAGTTAGGGTGGACTCGGCGTGGCGGGTTGACGAGGGGGTGATGGTTTCGTTGGCTGCGTGACTGTCCGTGATGGTCGCGTAGCAGGGGGTCGTGAGGGTATGGATGAGCTGGGGTTGTTCACGGCGGCGTTGGGGTTGAGCGGGCCGTGGTGGGTGACGCGCAGCGAGTTCGACGCCGGGGCCACCCGGCTGGATCTGTATCTGGACTTTGATCGTGGTGCCCGGTTCGCCTGCCCGGCCAGGGACTGTGCGCAGAGCTGTGGGGTGCATGACACGGTGGACAAGACCTGGCGGCATCTGGACTTCTTCCAGCACAAGGCGTTGCTGCACGCCCGGCTTCCCAGGGTGCGCTGTCCAGAGCATGGGGTACGGCAGGTCAGCGTGCCGTGGGCGCGCCCGGGGTCGGGGTTCACGCTGTTGTTCGAGGCGCTGGTGCTCACTTTCGCCGCGGCGATGCCGATCGCGAAGGTCGCGGCGATGACCCGCGAGCACGACACCAGGATCTGGCGGGTCGTGGAACACCACGTCAACGCCGCCCGCGACCAGCTCGGCTGCTCGGGCGTGAGGCGGGTGGGGATGGACGAGACCTCCGCCCGTAAAGGCCAAGACTACATCAGCATCTTCGCCGATCTCGATGCCCGCCGGGTGGTGTTCGCCACCGAAGGACGCTGCGCCGAGACCGTCGGGCGCTTCGCCGCGGACCTGGCCGGCCACGGCGGTGACCCGGCCAAGGTCACCGACACCAGCTCCGACATGAGCACCGCATTCATCAGCGGAATCAGCCGGTATCTGCCCAACGCGAGGATGACCTTCGACCGCTTCCACCTGGCCGCCACGCGCAGCGAGGCCATCGACACCGTCCGCCGGCACGAGGTCATCACCCGCCCCGAGCTCAAGCACACCCGCTGGCTATGGCTCAAGAACCACGCCAGCCTCTCGGCCAAGCAACAAGGCCAGCTCCACCGGCTGATGCGCCCCTCCGCCCAGCTGGCGACGGCCCGCGCGCTGCGCTGGCGCGAGGACTTCCAGGCCTTCTACGACCAAGACCCCAGCTACGCCCCCGAGTACCTCCGGCGCTGGTGCTACGGTGATGGGTCCCGCGGTTTCCGGATAGCTCTCTTGGTGGCTATTTCACGCTGTTTGCTGCCGGTTCAGAAACTCGTCGTGGACCTCGCGTGGGGTCTTGTAGCCGAGTCCTGAGTGGAGACGTTGGG
>JBOHHF010000216.1:0-9718 GCA_050700495.1 Pseudonocardiaceae bacterium | reverse complement strand
GCGTGGCGCTGAGCTTGGCGTATCGGTGTTCCCGGCCAGAGGAAGCGTCCTTCAGTCGTCCTGGACGGCGTCGGAGGCCTTACCGTCCGGCGCCTTCGGGTTCGGGCGCTGGCGGTCTCACTTCCGTATCAGCCCTGCCAGCAAGAACGCAAGCGGGATAGCCAGGAAGACCCAGGCAAGTATCCATAGTCCAATCACGGCTGCTGTCACTTCTTCAGCGCCGGGTTGCCGCGGGGTTGTAATGGAACTGGTTCTCCCTCCGATCGTCGACCCAGGCGACAACGGTCATCGAAACCAACCTGGGCGAGTACTGTCGGCAACATCGGCCAGACCCGACGGGCACCTGGTCGGTGAGCGCACGATGATGGGATGTCCGGATGGCATCGGATGTAGCTATTCAGCTGGGGTGAGGGCTGGTGGTAGCCAGGGGCCGGTGGTGAAGAGCTGGCGGAGGGCGTAAATTTTGTGGATTCGCCATGGTTGATGGTCGTGGCGTGTCGCTACGGGTGTTGAGGCCGTAGCCTGGGATGATCTTGGTGTGGCGGATTCCGGGTCGTTGGAGGCGTTGGTCGAGCGGTTGCTCGGGCGTGTCCGCGAGTTGGAGTCGGTGGTGGTGGACCAGCGGCGGGTGATCGCTGAGCAAGCGGATCGGATGGCCAAGCAGGCGGATCGGATCGTTGAGCTGGAGCGCCGCTTGGGTCGGGATTCGTCGACGTCGTCGCGTCCACCGTCGTCGGATGCGCCGTGGGACAAGCAGCCCGCGAAGAAACGCTCGGCCAGGAGCCGGTCGGGTCGTAGGCCGGGCAAGCAACCGGGTGGTGCGTCGGTGTCGCGGAGTTTGGTCGAGGACCCGGATGAGACGTTCGAGGTCGCTTCGGATCATTGTGCCCGGTGTGAGCGGTCGTTGGACGGCGCTGTTGAGACCGCGCGGGTCCGTCGCCAGGTGGTGGATGTGGAACCGCCGCCACCGCCGAAGGTCACCGAGTACCAGCTGGTGTCGCGGCGGTGTGGCGGGTGTGGGCATGTCAATGACCCCGCTGCCACCGATGTGCCCCGCCCTGTGGACCCCGGCAGTGACGTGGCGCGTCCCGCCGCTGATGCCCCGCACGAGCCCGCCACCGAGCCCGTGACCGAGCCCGTGACCGAGTCTGGCCCGGCGTCGCCCAGGACCGGGGTCGTCCCCGATCCCGTGGTGGCATTGGCGTTACGCCCGGGAAGCCCGGTCCGGATCGGCCCGCAGACCACCGCGCTGGCGGCGTTTTTGACCTGCGGGCATTACCTTCCGATCGGGCGGGCCGCCAGCGTGCTCGACGCCCTGGCCGGGATCGGGGTGTCCACCGGGTTCCTGGCCGGTGTCCGGGGACGTGCCGCGCGCCGGCTGGAAGCCGCCTTCCTGCCGCACCTGCGAGCCCTGTTACCCACCGCCGGGGTAGTACACGCCGACGAGACCACCGGACGCGCCGCCGGGGCATTGGCCTATGTGCACGTCGCGTGCACCGAGTACCTGACGTTGAGGCACGTCGGCGGACGCAGCAGCGACGACATCGACGCCGGGCAGGTGCTCCCGGAGTTCACCGGCACCCTCATGCGCGACGGGTACGCCGGGTACGCCCATCTCCCCGCAGTACACGCCTGGTGCGCAGCCCACTTACTCCGAGACCTGCGCGCCCTCAGCGACGCCGACCCCCTCGGGCAACGGTGGGCCCAAGCCATGGCCGACACTTTGCTGGAAGCCAACCAAGCCGCCCACTCCGCCCGCGCTGCCGGCGCCGACCACCTCGATGCGGTCGTCCTGGCCCAGATCCGCAACCACTACCTGGGCGCCCTGGCCAAAGGCAAGACCGACAACAACGACCACCGCAGTACCCTCGCCGCCCAGGCCCGCACACTGATCAAACGGTTCACCCGCTACGAAGACATGATCCTACGCTTCGCAGTCGACCTCACAGTACCATTCACGAACAACTGCGCAGAACGCGCGGTCCGACCCGTCAAGGTGCAACAACGCACCTCCGGCGGCGCCTGGCTCACCCTCCAAGGACTCACCGACTTCGCGATCGTGCACTCCTACCTCGACACCGCCACCAAATGGAGAATCGACAAACTCCACGCCCTCCGCCAACTCTTCACCACCGGCCCCTGGCTGCCACCAACCCTCACCCCCAGCTGAATAGCTACCATCGGATACCTGGGAGAACTCCGCCGGTCTTACCTACGGAGAGTCGTCGGGGCACAATTTCTTATTGCGGTCACGATAATAAACCTGGAAGCATCCTAAAGGAACTAGCCGCCAGTACGGGTACCCGCAACGAAGATAAGGTGGATGAGCGGTACCCGCTGGTAAGCAGCGGGAAACATTGCGCGACAGTCAATGTCCGCCGCGTTGTTCCGATGTGCTGTCAGGCCGCCTGGTCACATTGATTCGGGAACCGACAGGATCTTCCAAGATAGGCGGTGTACGCGGCCATCGGCACACGAATCAGGGCAATCTCGCCAACCAAACGGTGAGCAACCGATCCTCGAATCGGGGCGCTGACCAGCATGGTTGCGCTTTTGCTGTGAACGGTCGCCCAGGTCACTTGGCGGCGACTCTGCACCACAACCGGTGCGCTGGTACCTGGCGACAGCGTTACCACCAGCCGCGCTGAGAGGCCCCTAACGGCGACTGTGGGATCGGCGGAACGGGTGTGTCCTGCCCGATCGGCACTGGTGTCGAGGCTGGCGACGCCTGACGTGTCATCCGGCGATGACAGTGCTGCTCGACGATGCGCGGCAGCGGGTCTTGATGCTCTGGCGGCATCGGTTCGTGGGGACTGCCGGTTCAGCCCGGAACGACGAGAGCCGATGTGACAGGTCGCTCAGGTAGACGGCCGTGCGGGGCTGACCGCACGTCAGAGGCAAGACGCAGCGCTGCCGAGGCTATGGATAACTCGGAACCGGAGTATGTGCGGCCTGGTTGTTGCGATAGCTGGAACCAGAGGTAGCACTCAGGTATGTGCAGGGCACGAGCCCACTAGCCGATTTTGTTCAGATCATACGCCGGCCGCGCAGTCCGCTTCAAACGGCTGACCTGGCCCTGCGCCAAGCCAATCCGGTGGCCAGACCTTTGTCGGGATAATACCACAGCCGCACTTCCATATCGTGGGACGGCAGCTCCCTCTCCGCCGCTGCACATGGCCACATCCGCCGCCATTCGGAGCCGAATAGCGGTTCTGAGTGTCCCGCCGAGTGCCATTCGGAGCCGAATCGCAGTCGCGGGAACAATGACTTGCCATACCAGCCGCACCCCGGCCTTTCCGGCACTGGCTACCAACGCCTCACCGGCCTGGCGCACCAGCCGCGCCGGATCCGAACCGACCACACCCAACATCGCCGCGAAAGCAGTGGACAAGCGGGAATTAAAGGCCGGAAAGTCACGGCACTTCCTGAGGAAATCCTGCAGCCGACCTCGGCGCCGGCTCGCCGGCCGGGAGCAACCACAACGTTGATCGTCGAAACTGAGTTGTGACCGTGCGGTTCTGCGCGGCCACGCCTCAGTTCCGGCGATCACTGCGGTGAACCGGATCTCAGACCGCGGTACCGGGCCCAGTCTAGGATGAGTCGGGCATATTGCTCCTCGGTGCTCTTCACTGTGGGCACCCGACGGTCACCCAACGCAAAAGTGCGACTGTAGGGAATGCCGGGTCAAAAGCTGACCACCTGGCCGGGCACTCGCAGACCCGGCACCCAGCCGTTGAGGTAGATCCATTCTAAGCACGCCAGGTTTGATCGAGACTGACTCCTGCCTACATCAGCCCTCATAGTCATGAGGGGTTGCGTCGTTTACAATTATTGAGTTCTACGGCAGGCGACCGGCAACGGAGGTCACACTGACCACTTTGATACGAGAATCGTAGCTATACTCACTCCCACCTGGATAATGCAGATGATGTTGACGGCAGTCTACTAACACACTACGTTGAGGTAAATTACTCAAAATAGTGGCAGCCTCTCATCAATTGGCGTATAATTATTACGTGAGCTCCGGTGAGCGAGTCCGCCCGTTGTCCGACCTGCTCGCCTACCACGCGGCAGTTCGGGGTGAACAGATCGCTTTTTCCGACACGCGTCGCGAGGTCGGTTACGCCGAGTTGGAGCGGCGCACGGCGCGGCTCGCCGGCCACCTGGCGTACGCGGGCGTGCGCCCGGGCGACCGGGTCGCGATCGTCCTCGGCAACCGCGTGGAGGCCGTGGAGAGCTGCCTCGCGATTACCAGGGCCGCGGCAGTCGGGGTGCCGCTGAACCCCCGGTCGTCCGACGCAGAGCTGGCCCGGGCCCTGGACGACAGTAACGCGCGCCTTGTCTTCACCGACGACGCACGTCTGGCGCAGGTGCAAAAGGCATTGCTGCGCGAGGACACAGCGATCGTGCTCGCGGGAGAACTTGCGGGGGAAGAGGATCAGGACGGCTGCCTGCCCTACGAAGGCCTGGCGGAGCGCAACGCGCCCCGGCCTGCCGCCGACGACCTCGACCTCGACTCGCCGGCATGGCTGCTCTACACCTCGGGTACCACCGGTCATGCAAAGGGCGTCCTCTCGACCCAGCGCGCCGCGCTCTGGTCGGCTGATGCCTGCTACATGCCCATTTTCGGCCTGTCGTCGCGCGACCGACTGCTCTGGCCATTGCCGCTGTTCCACAGCTTCGCGCATTCGCTGTGCATCCTTGGAGTGCTGACGGTGGGAGCGAGTGCGCACGTGCTCGGCGAGGAGGGCCTGCTCGACGCCCTGTACGAGCGGCGGTCCACCTTCCTGGCGGGCGTGCCCACGACCTATCACCAGCTCGTCTCCGCCGCGCGGGCGAACAGCAGGCCCTTGGCCCACCTGCGCATCTGTGTCACGGCGGGCGCCCCCAGCCCTCCACGGCTGCGCGCCGAGGTCGGAGACCTGTTTGGCGTGCCGCTCCTTGACGCGTACGGCAGCACCGAGACCTGCGGCATGATCGCCGTCAACCGACCTGAAGGTCCCCACGTCGACGGTTCGTGCGGACCACCGCTGCCCGGTGTGGACGTTCGGCTGGTGGACCCCGGCCGCGGGGACGACGTCGCAGACGGTGACGAGGGTGAGATCTGGGTGCGCGGTCCGGGGCTCATGCTCGGCTACCACCAGCCGTCCACCACAGCCTTCGTGGACGGCTGGTACCGCACCGGGGACTTGGGGCGTCGCGTCGAGCACGAGCACCTGGCGATCACCGGCCGGATCAAGGAACTGATTATCCGCGGCGGCGAGAACATCCACCCCGACGAGGTGGAGCAGGTGCTGCTGGACTGCCCCGGTGTGGTCGACGCGGTCGTGGTCGGTGTCCCGCACGATGTGTTCGGCGAGGTGCCGGTGGCGCTCGTGGTACCGGGGCCGAAAGGTGTCGATCCGCAGGTTCTGCTGGCCGCATGCCGAAAGGAGCTGGCCGACTTCAAGGTGCCCGATGCGGTGCACGAGATCGACGCCGTGCCGCGCACCGCATCGGGTAAGCCCAAGCGCCAAGCAGCGGCGCTCGGCGGCGCGACCCGCCCGGTCACCGCGTGCCTGACCGGCGACGGCGCGCTAGAGCGGCTGGTACTCGCCGAGACGGCCAGGGTATGCGGGCTTGCCCCCGGTGAGCGGCTGGACCCGGAGCGATCGTTCACCTACCTCGGCGTTACGTCGCTGGCCGGCGTGATCCTGCGCGACCGGCTCGGCGCGCTGACCGGTGTCACGCTGCCCGCCACGCTGGTCTTCGACCACCCCACCCCGGCAGCTGTCTGCCACTATCTCCACACCAGACTCTTCGGCGGACCGGTGCCCGACGCGACGAGCACGGCTACCCGCCGGGTCTACGACGACGATCCGATCGCGATCGTCGCGATGGCCTGCCGCTACCCTGGCGATGTCTTATCCCCTGAAGACCTGTGGCGGCTGGTGTCCGATGGTGCGGACGTCACCTCCACGTTCCCCGAAGACCGCGGCTGGGACCTCGACGCGCTGTATGACCCCGATCCCGACGCGCTGGGAAAGTCCTACGTGCGGCGCGGCGGATTCCTGCGCGGGGCGGCGGAGTTCGATGCGGGGTTCTTCGGCATCTCGCCCAGGGAGGCGCTCGCGATGGACCCGCAGCAGCGGCTGCTGCTGGAGACCTCGTGGGAACTCCTGGAACACGCGGGCATAGCTCCAGCGTCGTTGCGCGGCAGCAGCACCGGCGTTTTCGTGGGCGCGATGCAAGGCGACTACGCCCCGCGGTTCGGGCGCGACGGGCACGAACTCGAGGCCCACCTTGGCCTGGGATCAGCGGGCAGCCTCACCTCCGGTCGCATCTCCTACACGTTGGGACTCCACGGCCCGTCGATCACGGTGGACACGGCGTGCTCCTCGTCCCTGGTGGCAATGCACTGGGCGGCCAGGGCATTGCGTGCGGGGGAATGCTCGCTGGCCGTGGCAGGCGGGGTGACGGTGATGTGTACGCCCATGCCGTTCATCGTGTTCAGCAGGCTGCGAGGGCTCTCGCCGGACGGGCGCTGCAAATCCTTCTCCGCGGCGGCGGACGGCACTACGTGGTCGGAGGGCGTCGGCCTGCTCTTGCTGGAGCGGTTGTCCGATGCCCGGCGCAACGGCCACCGGGTGCTGGCGCTGGTGCGCGGGACGGCGGTCAACTCCGACGGCGCGTCCAACGGGCTCACCGCGCCCAACGGTCCCGCACAGCAACGGGTTATCCACCGCGCGCTCGCGGACGCCGGTCTGTCCGCTTCGGACGTGGACGTGGTGGAGGGGCACGGCACCGGGACGATCCTGGGCGATTCGATTGAGGCGCAAGCCTTGCTCGCGACGTACGGCCGGGCCCGTGATACACCGCTGATGCTGGGCTCGGTGAAGTCCAACATCGGCCACACCCAGGCGGCCGCGGGGGTTGCGGGAGTCATCAAGGTGGTGCAAGCCATACGCCACGGAACAGTGCCCCGCACGCTCAACGTTGACGCACCTTCCCCACACGTGGACTGGTCCAGCGCAGCGGTGAAGCTCCTGACCGAGGCAGAGCAGTGGCCGCGGACGAGCCGCCCGCGCCGTGCCGGAGTGTCCGCGTTCGGTATCGGCGGCACCAATGCGCATGTCGTCGTCGAGCAGGCGCCCGCCGATGCACCCGAGCGGCGAGAACCCACCCTGCCTACACCATCGTGGCTGCTCTCCGGGGCGAACGAGGCTGCGCTTCGCGCCCAGGCCCGTGGCCTCACCACGCTCGGTGACGTCCATTCAGCGGACGTGGCCTTCTCGCTCGCCACCAAGAGATCCGCGTTGGCGCACCGCGCCGCGGTACCGGCGGGAGACCTGGCGGCCCTGGCGGCCCTGTGGCGCGGCGAACCCCACCCCGACGTAACGGTCGGCACCGTCGGCTCACCCCGGCTCGCCCTGCTGTTCACGGGCCAGGGGGCGCAGCGGCGAGGCATGGGACAGCAGCTCAGCGCCGCCTTCCCGGTGTTCGCCGCCGCATTCGACGACGTGTGTCTGCACCTGGACGCACACCTGGAGCGCCCGCTGCGCGACGTCGTGTCGCGGGATGATGCCCTGCTGGACCGCACTGACTTCACCCAGGCGGGGATCTTTGCGTTCGAGGTGGCGATGTTCCGTCTCCTGGAAGCCTGGGGCGTTCGTCCCGACTACCTGGTGGGCCACTCGATCGGAGAACTGGCCGGGGCGCACGTCGCTGGGGTGTTCGCACTGCCCGACGCGGCGGCGCTGGTCGCCGCACGGGGGCGGCTGATGAGCGCGCTGCCCGGTGGTGGCGCGATGGTTGGGCTGCACGCCACAGAGGATGAGGTCGCCGCCGCGCTGGCCGACGTGGCGGACCGGGTCTCGATCGCCTCGGTCAACGGCCCGCGCTCCGTGGTCGTTTCCGGCGATCATGAGGCGGTGTCCGCTATCGCGACCAGGTTCGCAGCGCGTGGGCGGCGGACCACCCGGCTGCGGGTGAGCCACGCGTTCCATTCCCCGTTGGTCGAACCGGTACTCGTCGAGCTTCGCGAGGTGGTACGTGGTCTCGCAATAGGCTCACCGACGATCCCGTTCGTCTCGACGGTGACCGGCCAACCGGTCGCGGCTGACGAGCTGCGCTGTCCGGAGTACTGGGTGCGTCAGACCCGTGAGCCGGTGCGCTTTGCGGACGCTCTGCGCGCGCTCGATAGCGCCGGCGTGTCCGCGTACGTCGAGGTGGGGCCCGCAGCCGTGCTGGCCCCGGTGGTGGAGGACAGCCTCACCGTGCCGGACCCGCTGGTCACAGCCACCAGCCGGGCAGGGGCGGACGAGGTCATCGCCGTTCTCGACGTACTGGCCCGCCTGCACGTGCGCGGCGTCCAGGTGGACTGGCCGGCGGTGTTCGCGGGTAACGGGACGCAGTTCGTCGACCTACCCACCTACTCGTTCCAGCGACGCCGGTACTGGCTACCCCGGCATACCGCGGTGGCGGACACCGGCGGCCTGCGGCACCCGCTGCTCAGCCACGCCGCACCGGTGCCCGACGCGGACCGGCTGCTGTGCTGGGGGCGGCTATCCACCATGACCCACCCGTGGCTCAACGACCATGTGGTCGGCGGCCGGATCCTGGTACCCGCCACGGCCTTCGTTGAACTGACCATGCGTGCGGGTGACGAAGTGGGCTGTCAGGTCCTGGATGACCTGGTCGTCCACGCGCCCTTGGTGCTGTCCCCGCCTGGCGGGGTGCGGGTGCAGGTCACGCTGGGCGAGCCCGACGAGTCCGGCAGGCGGACGGTCGACGTCCACTCCCGCCCCGAGGACGCCGGGACGCGGGAGGACTGGACACGGCACGCCACCGGAACGCTCGGGCCTGAGGTGTCGGGCCCCGCCGACGGGGACGACTTCGCCGTCTGGCCGCCCACGGACGCCACCCCGGTGGACATCGAGGGCTCCTATGCGTTCTTGGCGGCCGCGGGCCTCGCCTACGGCCCAGCCTTTCAGGGGGTGCGCGCGGTGTGGCGGCGCGATGAGGAGCTGTTCGCCGAGATCCGGTTGCCCGAGTCGCAGGCAGCCGAGGGCACCGCGTTCAGGCTGCACCCCGTCCTGCTGGACGCCGCGCTGCACGTGAGCCTGGTCGCAGCACCGAAGGTCGCCAAGGTCCGGCTGGCCTACGTCTGGAGCGGCGTGCACCTGTTCGCCCCGGTGACCCAGACATTACGAGTGCGCGTGCGCGATCTTGCGGACAACGCCGTGTCCGTGACCATCGCCGACCAGGGAGGCAGGCCGGTGGCGCGGGTGGAGTCCGTGACGATGAGGGCGTCGCGCAGGACGGACGAGGCCGACGTGGCGCTGTACCGGGTTGAGTGGGTCGACATCCCGGTCGAGAACGGGACCGCCGACTCCCCGTCGGACGTCATCGTGCACGTCGGGCGGGCATCCTGGGGCTCCGACGTGATCGCCGCCGTGCACGCCGCGACCACGGAGGCGGTGCGCCTGCTGCGGGTGTGGAGCACCGACCAGGCACCCGCGGGCGGTCGCCTGGTCCTCGTCACAGAGAACGCCACGGCTGCGGATCCTGACCTGGCCGCCGCCGCCGTATCAGGGCTCGCGCGCGCCGCGCAGGCGGAGCACCCCGGCCGCATGGTGCTGATCGACCTGGACGGCACACCGGAGTCCGCCGCCGCCCTGGGGTCGGCGATCGCCTCCGGCGAACCCGAGCTGGCCATTCGAGCGGGAACGGTGTCGTT
>JBOHHF010000215.1:0-1829 GCA_050700495.1 Pseudonocardiaceae bacterium | reverse complement strand
CCGCTTCTTCGGCCTCTCGCTGCGCGAAGCCGAACTGATGGACCCCCACCAACGGCTCGTGCTGCAGCTGGCGCACGAGGCCGTGGAGAACGCCGGCTACGCCCCGCGGCAGCTGAGGGGATCGCGTACCGCCGTGGTGCTCAGCGAGGCCAGCTCGGAATACGACGACCTGTTCCAGGGCAGCGATCCCCAGCAACTCCTCGGATCATCGCCGGCGGCGATCGCGGCCAGGGTGTCGTACCTGCTCGACTTCGTCGGCCCGGCACTGATCGTCGACACCGCGTGCAGCAGCAGCCTGATCGCAGTCGCACAAGCGGTGCGGATGCTCCGCGACGGGGACGTGGACCTCGCGCTCGCCGGAGGTGTGAGCGTCGAGCCGGTGCTGACACCACAGCAGGAGCGCGAGCCGCTGCGCGGTGTCGAGTCACTCACCGGAACCTGCCGACCGTTCGACGCGCGGGCCGACGGCACCGTCGGGGGGGAAGGCGGCGGGATCGTGCTGCTCAAGCTGCTGTCCAAGGCTCTCACCGATCGCGACAACGTCATCGGCGTGCTGAAGGGAATTGCGGTCAACCACAACGGGTACCGGGCGGCCAGCATGGGTGCGCCGAGCCAGGTCGCGCAGGCCGAGGTGATCACTCAGGCATGGCGGGACGCGGGCGTCGAGGCGCGGTCTATCGGCTACGTCGAGTGCCACGGGTCGGCCACTCCGCTCGGTGACGTCGTGGAAGTGGACGCGCTGCGCAGGGCCTTCCTCGATGCGGGTGTGGAGACGCCGCACTGCACCATCGGTTCCGTCAAGGGCAACATCGGGCACCTGGGCAACGCGGCAGGCATGGCTGGCCTGTTCAAAGCCATGTGCAGTGTGCGGCACGGGGTGCTCTACCCCGCCGCGCACTTCGAGACACCCAACTCACTGATCGATTTCAGTGGACCGGTCCACGTCAACAGGACCGGACGGGACTGGCTTGGTGGAGGCTCCACGCCACGGCGAGCGGGCGTGAGCTCCCTCGGGCTGACCGGCACCAACGTGCACGCCGTGCTGGAACAGGCTCCGGTGCCCGTCCCATCCGCTGTGGACGAACAAGAATCCAGCGTCGAGTTGGTGACCGTATCGGCGAAATCGAGCGCCGCATTGGCGCGGTACTGCCAGCAGCTCGCCGACTTTGCCAAGGACACCGAGCACTCCTTGCGCTCGGTGGCGCATGCAATGAACCGGGGCCGCGACGACCACCCCTACCGGCTGGCGTTGGCCGTGGCGGACAAGCGGGAACTAGCGGATGCCCTGCGAACGGCCGTCGTGCCCGAGCACGCCGTGGTCCCGGACTCGCATGTCGTACTGCTGTTCTCCGCCGACGCCCGGATCGACGAGCCGGACTGGTCACGGCTGTGTGGCGAGGTTCCCGAACTCGCCACCGCCGTGGACGAACTGGCGGAGACCGACACCAGCGCGCAAGGCTTGCTAGTCGCGCGGCAATGGGCGCTGTACCGACTGATCTCATCCTGGGGACTGACCGACCCACACTTTGTGGGCAACGGCACCGGCAACCTGATGGTGCGGTGTGCCCAGGGAGAACTGTCCACGCGGGACGTCGTGCTCGCGGCGGCCAGCGCGACGCCCTCGACCGACATCGACCGGTCCCGTCTGCGGCAGGCGGTGCAGGGATTCCGGCGCAGTGGTGCGGTGCTTGTCGAGATGGGTGCCGACGGCGTGCTCTCCAGGGAGATGCGGCGAGTGGCACCGGAGCTGCCCACGATCGCTCTGCTCGGCGGCGCGGGACATCGCGGCCTGCTCGAGCAGCTCGGGCGGATCTACACGCTGGGCGGCA
>JBOHHF010000214.1:0-3167 GCA_050700495.1 Pseudonocardiaceae bacterium | reverse complement strand
GTGATGGAGTCACTCTTTTGGGAACGTAACGAGGGGTGGGTGTGCAGCGAAAACCTAGGTGATGGGTACGTGCGGTAACTGGCACGGGGGTGCGGCAACTGTTCCACTGACTCCATGGGAGGTTCTGTGTCCGTGCCTGCACCGCCGTACGGTTCCTTCGCGCCGTCGCCGGGTCCGTCGCACCCGATGTGCCACCGTCGTCCTCGTCCTGCGGGTGTCTTGCACATCGCGCTCGGCCTGCTGGCCACGATCGGACTGATGATGTGGGCAGCCTGGTTGGCCATTGCCGGGGTGACCATCGGTGGCGGCCAGCAGGCCGCCGTCGCCGCTCCGGCTCAGGCGCTACCCGCGGTGCTGACCCCGCCGGGCACCACCGTGGCCTTCGATCAAGTCTGGACATCCAGCAACGGCAACACAATCGTCGCCGGTGAGCCCCAGGTGGACATCTCGGACTCGACGCTGCACCCGGGTGCGTTGGTGATCCGTGTCGCGGTGACCCTCACCAATAACGGGGACAAGGACTGGAGCCCGGTTTTCACCACGTTCGGCGGGACGCTCAACCGCGCGCCGCTGCAGGAGTCCAACGAAGGTGACTGGAAGTACTCGGCCCCCATCGTCGCACACACCTCGGTAACCCTGAGCAAGGTGTTTCTCGGGGGCGGCGGCCAGTTCACCTTGGCCGTGAGCACCCCGCAGGGCGTGGCGTTGTTCACCGGTCAGGTCTGACTCCGGCCCGGTACCCGGAGGGAAACCTTGGTGCCGGTGCCCGGAATGATGTCGGCGACCAAGCCGTAGTCGGCGCCGAACCTGGCGTGCAGCTGGTCATCGATCGTGCGGAGATTCGCCCGTAGGTCAGCCTCCTCTTTGCCGGGGCCGTCGTCCTCGACGGTGATCAGGCAGTCGGCACCGTCCATACTGGCGGTGAGCGTGACGGTGCCGCCGAGCTGCTTACGCTCGATGCCGTTGCGGACCGCGTTGTCCACCAACTGCTGGACGGCCAGAAACGGCAGCACCACCGGCAGCACCTCAGGCGCGACGTGCAGCTGCATCTGAAGTCGCTCGCCGAAGCGAGCCCGTTGCAGCGTCAGATAGAGCTCAATGTTGTCCAGCTCCTCGGCCAGAGTGGTCTCGGTGGCCGACCGCAGTGAGTACCGGGCGAACTCCGCGAAAACGGTCACCAGATCACGCGCCCGGGAGGGGTCGGTGCTGACGAAGGCAGCAATGGTACTCATCGTGTTGTTGAGAAAGTGCGGGGAGATCTGGTCGCGCAGGGTCCGCAGCTCGGTGCGAAGCCGTTGCACAGCACGCTCCAGGTCGGCGAGCATCTCCTGGTCGGCCACGTCGCGTCCGCCCTCTCGCCCACTGAGCATGACCGGTCCACGGACCGCTGCCACATGCTTGCCGGGTCGCAGACCGCGCCAGGTGGGATGCCCGAGCCGGCCACGGGGAGTCCATTGCCGGTAGGAGACCTCGCCCAGCAACCGCGGAGCAACCCAGTGCACGCTCCGAGTGGTGTCTCGCGGCACCTCGTCTGCGAAGGGACTCCGGTGCTGTTCCAAGTCCGTCAACAGATCCCGCAACTCCCGGCGCTTCGCTTCCGTGAAACCCGACCCGACCTGGCCGGCGTACCGAAGACCTCGCTCGGTGGGCACGCCGACCAACAGGGCCCCGATCGTTGCGGCGTGGCGCCGATCGGGCACCCATCCACCGATGATCACTTCCTGGGTCTGGCGCAGGGTGGTCTGCACCCAGCTCCGGGAGCGGCCGGGCTGGTAGCTGGAGTCGGCGCGCTTGGCGATCACGCCAGGCAGGCCGTACTGGGCGGCGATATCTAGCACAACCTGGCCGTCGGTATCGAGGAAGTAGGGTGGTAGCACTACGGGTCCACCGGCGAAGTCCAGCTCCTCCAGCAGCTCACGACGGCGCCGGTAGGGCAGGTTGACAGTGGACCGGTCATCCAGGCGCAGCAGATCGAACACGTAGTACGCAACCGGCGCCCGGCGCAGCATGGCGCGCGTCGGGTGTTGCACGTTCATCCGCAGCTGTAGCTGCGCAAAGCTCGGCCGGCCGCAGGAGTCCAGCGCGACGATCTTGCCGTCCAGCAGCATCTGGCGGCGCCCAGCGAGCGCCTCGAGCTCTGGGTAGGCGGCGGAGATGCTGCGGTGGGTGCCGCTGAACAGGCACACCCGGTCAGGCTTGGCGTAGGCCAGCGAGCGTACCCCGTCCCAGCTGAACTCGAATGCCCAGCCTGGCCCGGCCGGCAGCGGCCCCGCTGTCGGCAACATCGGCAGCACCAAGTCGGACACGGCTGCTCCCCGATCAGGTGCGGGACTTCTTCGTCGCCGGTCGCCCGTTGTCCCCCTTGCGCTGGTCCGGCACGTCCACCGGCTCCCCACGAGAGGCCTTGGCCGCCTCGACCGAGGCCTGCAACGCGGTGATCAGGTCCACCGACGGCACCGGCTCCGCCGGCGTCGATGGGGTCGCGACATCCCGTCCGTTGCTCTTGGCCTCAACGACCGCGAGCAGCGCCTCGCGGTAATCGTCGTGGTAAGCGCTGGGCTCGAAGTCGCCGGCCATCACCTCGATGAGGGTGTCGGCCATCGCCAGCTCTGCATCACTGACCGCCACCTCGCGGTCAAGCACGTCGAACTGAGCCTCCCGCACCTCATCCGGCCATAGCATCGTCTGCAGCACGAGCACGTCCCCCCGGGGCCGCACCACGGCCAGCGATTCCTTGGTCCGCACCGCGATCTTGGCGAGACCGACCCGCCCGGTACGGTCCAGCCCGGCGCGAAGCAGCTCGTAGGGCTTGCGGCCGGCGGCCTCGGGCTCGAGGTAATAGCCGCGGGCCAAGGAGAGCGGATCGACCTGCTCAGCGGGCACGAACGTCTGCAGCTCCACGGTCTTGGCACTGGGCAGTGGCAGGTTCGCGAAGTCCTCGTCGGTCAGCACCATGGTCTCACCGGAAGGAAGATCGTAGCCCTTGGCGAGGTCAGCGTAGGCGACCTCCTCGCCGCAGGCGGTGCACACCCGGCGGTAACGCACCCGCGCGCCATCGTCGGCGTGCACTTGGTGAAAGGACACGTCCCGGTCCTCGGTCGCCGAGTACAGCCGAACCGGGATGCTGACCATCCCGAACGCCAGTGCGCCCTTCCATATCGCCCGCA
>JBOHHF010000213.1:0-6630 GCA_050700495.1 Pseudonocardiaceae bacterium | reverse complement strand
ATCCAGCTGGATGAGCAGCTGCCCTTGGGTCTGCAGGTGATCCCTGACATCGATGTCGACCTCGAGCTGGTGTCGCGCGATAATCCCGGGTTCGTCCGCAGGCCAGACTTGATCGTCGTACAGGATGCAGCTGTGGGGCGGGTGCGCCGCGACGGAGGCATCCTGCGCGCCTGTGAGGTGCTGGTCGTCGTAGAGATCGTCTCGCCCGGTTCACACCGCACCGACCACGTGATCAAGCGTGGTGAGTACGCCGACGCCGGCATCCCGCACTACTGGATCGTGGACATCGACCCCCCGGCGACGCTGATCGACTGCCACCTCGCCGCCGAATTCGGCTACCAGGATCCCGGTCCCGTCACCGGGCGGTTCGTCACCACCGAGCCCTTCCCAGTCAGCTTGCGACTGGACGGTCTCCTCCCGGGCTGATCACTGCATCCGCGTGGCCAGTGGCCGACGGGTTCTCGCAGGGAGGGGCAGCGTGACCGAGCGGCGACTGGTCAAGGCCGGGGATCGGAGTTCTACGTCGAGGTCAGCGACGCCGGAGGGCCGACGACGATCGGCGATGATCGCCCGTTGTCCTTCGACGGGGTGCGGGCGACGGTGGAAGGCATCGCCACCGAGCTCGCGCAGGTATGGCAGCAGGTGAAACCGTCAGAAGCCAGCGTGGCGTTCGGGCTCAAGCTCACCGCGAAATCCGGCAAGCTCACCGGCCTGCTGGTCGAGGGTGGCGGGGAGGCCAGCCTCTCGGTGACCCTGACCTGGAAACCTCCGCCGGACGCTGAGTGATGACGCAGGCCCGCACTGGGGACGAGCAGTTGCGGCGGTTCGTCGTTCGGATCGACCTCCCGGACGGCGCCACCGGGACCGGGGTACTCGTGGCGCCGGGCTGGGTACTTACCTGCGCGCACGTCGTCGAGGGCTGCGAAGTTGTCAGCGTTGTGCCCGACCGGGGTGCGGCACCGGACGGACACACGCAGCGATGCCGCCGTGGGTCGATGCGCGGGTTCGGGCCCGTTCCGACGTCCCGGATGCGTTGTCGGCGTCGGCGTTCTGGCCGTTCCCGGATCTGGCGCTGCTGGAGCTGGACGGCTGGACCCACCACGTCTGCGCGCCACTCACTAGGGGACAAGCCGGTGCGCGGGAGCGAGCCGCACGCCTGGGGGTTCGGCCGCCGGGAGCAGGGGGTTGCCTCGCCGGGCTCCGCCGCGTCGTTTCACTACGTCGGGGAGGACGGTGACGGCTACCTTCAGCTCAAGGCCGGGGACGCGCCGCCGGGGTTGAGCGGGGCGCCGTTGCTATGCCCGCTGCGGCGCGCCGTTACCGGGCTCATGTCGGTCAGCCGGAACCCCGACGACGCCCGCGGCGGCTGGGCTTCCCCGGTCGCGGCGCTGGGCTGCTGGCGTGGGCGAGGGAAGAAGACAGCGATCAACCTGATGAGCCATGAGTGGCATCGATGCTGTGACCATGCACCCGGTCAAGCTCCGGGGGGCCATTCCTCTACCGTGAGCTCGGGCATCGGGAAGTGTTTGGCGTTGCCGGTGGCCAGTCGGGCGCCGATCCCGGCGGTGACCGCGCCGATCAGGCAGTCGGCCTGGTGCAGGGTGATACCTCGGGCAGCGTGTTCGCGTCGCCAGGATCCGGCACGTCGGGCGTCAAGTTCCCGGATCGGGAGTACCCGAACAGCGGTGAACAGCGCGTCAGCTGAAGGCTGCTCAGTCGGCCGCAATTCACGGATGATCTCCTCGACGTTGACCGCGGTGGTCAGGAGCACCTCGTGGTGAAAGGCGAGGTCGCGCAGCCGCGCTGCGGCGGGCCGTCCCCGCAGTGCGTCGATGAGGACAGTGGTGTCCAGGACTAGGGCGCACATCAGCCGGCGAGTTGCTCTCGGTCGGTTCGCTGGGCACGCACCCACGCAGCCGGATCGGTGTCCCAGTCGTGCCCAGAGTCCGGGATCGAGCCCAATGCAGCCTCCAGAGCCTCGGCGCGCTCAAGCTCGTCGATGGCTCGGCGCACTGCTCTGGCGATGAAGCTGCTCCGTTCGCGGGCGCCGACGATGCGGTCGAGATCGCCGACCAGCGCGTCATCGAGCGTGATGTGCAGACGCATGGCCACACGATAGCCCACACTGACGACGCTATGCGCCGACGAATAGAGTTCGCCGATGCCGGTCAGCCCCAGTATTCACACGATCAAGGTGTCGCTGCGGTACATGAAGCCGCCCGTCTGGAGACGCCTGCAGGTGCTCTCCAAGACGAGCCTGGCCGAGCTGCATCACATCATCCAGGATGCGATGGGCTGGTATGACTGCCACCTGCATCAGTTCGAAGTCGACGGCATGGAGTACGCCGACCCCGAGCACATGATCGAGCAAACCAGTGACGAGGCGCGCCGGACGCTGACCCGGAATCGGGCCGGCGACCGCTTCGCCTACTGGTATGACTTCGGCGACGACTGGTGGCATGACATCTTCGTGGAGTCCGTCGGCCGGGCCGACCCGGCGCTGACATACCCGCGCTGCGTGACCGGGCGCCGGTCCTGCCCACCCGAGGATTGCGGCGGACCGTGGGGTTTCGAGGAAATGATGGCTGCTCTGAACGACGAGAAGCACCCGGAGCACGAGACATACCAAGAGTGGATCCCGGTCGGCTATGACCCGGCGCGTTTCGACCTCAACAAGATCAACGATGCGCTCGCGCAGTTGCGAGCCAGCGCGCTACAACGCTGACCGCTCGTCTGTAGGACCTTTATTTTGCGGCATATGGCCTTCGCCGCGGACTGGAGGACCGGACCCGGCTGGTCTTCCCCAGCGTGCAGATACACTGCGGTAAGTACTCGGCGGAGAGGACTCGGAGAGGACCAATGGTGACTGTGGCCCGGGTGGCGGGGGAGAACTTCGAGCTGGATCCGGCAGGTGTCGAGCGTGCCGTCGCCGGTATCGACCCCGAGTCCATCCGCGAGCACTACGTGGTGATCGGCCGGCGTCGCTACCCCCCCAAGCAGGTACTGGCCGCGGTGACGGGACTCGACCGCGGCGACTTCACCACCCACCAGGCCCGGTCGATCCTGCGCAGACTCGGGTTCGGGGTGCACCGCCTGGGGTATGTGCCGCAGCCTCGGGATGGCGAGCTGAGCACGTGGCCGCATGGGGGGGCCGAGGCGGCTGCTTTGGCGCCGTACATCGGGCGCTGGATCGCCCAGGACGGCCTCGAGGTGCTCTACGAGGCGGACTCGCCGTACGACGTGGTGCGCTGGCTGCGCAAGAACGGCCTGCGCGCGCGGGTCTGGCGGGTGCCGGCGACGCCGGCAGAGGCTGGCTCGATGCTGTCTCACCCGTGATCTTTCCGTTCGTCGAGCTGCCGCAGGCCCCGGGAGGCTGGCCGCGACCCGTGCTCGACGTCGTCGTAGGAAACATGGTTGAGCTCCTGGTGCCGTGCCTGGTCGACAGCGGAGCCATGAACACGCTGCTGCCCGGCTGGACTGCCGATCTAGCCGGAATCGACTGCGCGGACGCACCGGCGAAGACTCTCGGCGTCGCCGGTTCCAGCACCAAGGCGCTGATGGTGCCGACACTGCTGACCGTCGGCGACCACAGCTGGGAGGCTGAGGTGGGCTTCTGCGACCCCTGGCCGTACGGCTGGGGCCTGCTCGGTCAGCTCTCGTTCTTCCGGTACTTCGTCGTAACGTTCCGTGCAGCCGACTTCGAGCTCGAGATCGAGCCGGTTCAGCGTTGAGAGCCTGGTGGCGAACCACGTTCGCCGCGACGGGTCGAGTACTGGCCCTCATACTCATCGCGAAGCGGGTGACCGACCCGGAGCGGATTGACCAAGAGCTGCCCGGTGATGAACTCGGCCACCGCCGTCGCGATCTTTTCCGGTAGCCGGGCAAGTTGTCTTTGTGCACGTCCTCGGACGTCAAGACCCCATCGTCCTTCGAAATGATCGGGTTCGTCGGTTTCGGTCACGTTACGCCGCTGGTCGGTGGGAACAGGTCTTTGAACCTGCGACGGAACTCGGTCTCGCCGATGCCGGGCTGGTCATCGCCGTCCGTCGGCATCGTCCAGAGGTTCGCTTCGCATGACGAAAGGATGGCGCAGACTGTCGGCGACCATGAATTCCGCGAGTGCCGGCACGCAGGTCACGATCAACGGCAGGTCGGCCTCCGGCGCAGTGAGAGCGCGTTCAGTCGTTCATCGCAGATGATGTTGAGCTTTCTGGGACAGGCTCCGTAACTTCGGGCTAGATCAGGTTGCTCACTCCCAGGTTGCGTTGAGGGCACGGATCTGCTCGTTCACCCGCCGTCGTTCCTCGGTGAGCCGCTGCTCCCGGCGCTGCAGGTTGATCTCTTGGCAGCGGACACCGACGAGCACACCAATCGTGAAGACGATGAAGGCCACCAGCGCTATCAGGTCCAGCATGGCCGTCCCTCCTTTGCGGCCCGGGAGTCCCTAGCAGCGCCCGACCGGACCACAGAGCCGTCACCTGTCTGCGCCGGTTGCGATCCGGTTCCGTGGGTCGCCGCGCTGATCCGAACTCGACAGATGGAATTGCAGTGGGTATGCATAAGGTTGGTTTCCCTTCAATCGTCCGTGCGAGGGTGTCCGTGCGACGGTGCAAGTACCAGCCAAAACGGCCGGGCCTGGTGTTGTCCGCAACACCAGCCCCAGTCCGGTCGCGGCGTGCATCGACGCTGGTCGTCAGGGTGTGCGACGGTGTGATGTCCGGACAGCACCGGACACCTGGAGGGGAAACTCGGTGGCAGGACAGGCAAGCGAGGGCCCGGTTGCGGAGTTCTGTGCTGGGTTGAGCCGTCTAGTGGAGGGTCGGGGGCTGGGCCGGGCAGCGCTGGCCCGCCAGTTGGGGTACAGCCGCGCCCAGCTGTCCGAAATCTTGGGTGGTCGGATCAGCCGGCCGCCGGAGTGGGACCGGCTGATCGAACCTCTGGTCCGGGCGTGTACCGGCAACGACGAGCGCATGATCGGCATCTGGCGGCGCCGGCACGACGTGCTGGTCGGGGTGTACAGCGAGCTCAAACGCCAGCACCGGCGCACCGACCCACCCGGGCCGGTAGGGGAGGCACGAGTGGTGCCGGCACAGCTACCCCCAGCCGTCGAGGTTTTCACGGGTCGATCCCAAGAACTGGTCGAGCTTGATCACCTGCTGGCTCGCACCGCCGACCAGGCGACTGCGGCACAGGTCACGGGTAGGGACTCGACCTCCGTGGTGATCTCCGCGGTGTCCGGGACTGCGGGGGTAGGTAAGACCGAACTGGCGCTGCGGTGGGCGCATCGGGTCCGGGGTGAGTTCCCGGACGGGCAGTTGTATGTCAACCTGCGCGGCTTCGATCCCGACCAGCCACTGTCGGCAGCCGACGCGCTAGCGGGGTTCCTGCGCGCGCTGGGCCTGGCCGGGCAGAACATTCCCGTGGAGGTGGAGGAACGCGCCGCCGCCTATCGGAGTCTGCTGAATGGGCGGCGGATGCTGGTCGTGCTGGACAACGCCTCATCAGTCGAGCAGGTCCGCCCCTTGCTGCCCGGTGCCCCATCGTGCGTGGTGGTGGTGACCAGCCGTGACTCCCTGGCAGGGTTGGTGGCCCGGCACGGCGCCCAGCGCCTGGACCTGGACCTGCTGCCACTGGAGGACGCGGTCGCTCTGCTGGCGGCGTTGATCGGTGGGCGGGTGCGGGCCGAACCTGAGGCGGCCGCCACGCTGGCCCAGCTGTGCGCGCGGCTGCCCTTGGCGTTGCGGGTAGCCGCCGAGCTCGCCGCCGCCCGCCCGACCATCACCCTCGCGCAGCTGATCGGCGAGTTGGCTGACGAGCAGCGGCGGCTGGAGCTGCTGGATGCTGGTGGCGACGCCCGCACCGCGGTACGCGCGGTGTTCTCCTGGTCCTACCAACATCTCCCGGCCGCGGCGGCGCGGGCGTTTCGGCTGATCGGCCTGCACCCCGGCCCCGACTTCGATCCCTACGCTGTTGCCGCCTTGGCCGGCACCAGCCTCGACCAAGCCCAGCAGATGGTGGACCTGCTGGCCCGCGCGCGCCTGACCCGGGACCCACGCCCGGGCCGCTACGGCATGCACGACCTGCTGCGCGCCTACGCCACCCACCTCGCCGACGTCGAGGACTCCGAGGCGGATCGGCATGCGGCGCTGACCCGCCTTTTCGATCACTATCTGGCCACGGCGGCGGCGGCGATGGACACCCTTGTTCCCGCCGAGCAGCATCGTCGGCCACGCGTCCCCCCACCGGCCATACCCACTCCGCCGATGCCCGACCCGGCTACGGCCCGAGCCTGGTTGGATGCCGAACGGACCACCCTCACCGCTGCCAGCGCTTACAGTGCTGCCTACGGTTGGCCCGGTCACACCACCCGGCTGGCCACGACCCTATTCCGCTACCTGGCTGTTGGCGGCCACATTTCCGACGGCCTGACCATCCACACCTACGCCCTGCGCGTCGCGCGCCACACCGGCGAGCCCGCTGCCGAAGTCAACGCGCTGCTCAACCTCGGCCACATCTATTGGAAGCAGGGCCATTACCAGCAGGCAGCCGAGCGCCTGCAGCAGGCGCTCACCCTCACCCGCGAGATCGGCGACCGACTCGGGGAAGCCCGCGCGTTGAACAACCTTGGCC
>JBOHHF010000212.1:0-5375 GCA_050700495.1 Pseudonocardiaceae bacterium | reverse complement strand
CCTCCAACACCCGGTTCCCGGCACCTGTGGCACGGGTAGGGACAGGGCCGCTATGGACTATTCCGGCAATCGAGCATTTCGCGCGCATGTGGGAGCGGCGCCCGGGCAGACCTGCAGCGCAGGTCAGCTGACTAATCAGCATTCAGCAGTGAACGGCATCCGCCACTCCAGACGTTTCCCCGGGCAATGCCAGAGAAGTGGTGTGGCTGCCTGCAGACGTGCCGTAGCTGGCAACTTTTCTCGCAAAGTTGCCGCGTGCGGCACGTCTTCAGAGTATCCACATGCCTCTCCGGCGCGGCAGATGTGGCGAAGGTGACGATAGCGTCACGGTGCAAGTCGTGAACTCGATGTTACCGACGTTCCGCTGCACACGTCAGTGGTGTCGAGTTCACGGCGCGCGCCATCGTTGCGCAGGTAGTGCCGGGTGGTGGGGGACGCTCGAAGGTCATCGGGTTCGGGGAGCGCGTATTTCGGCGTCGAAGGGTGCGTGTGGCTCGGCTTGGTACCAGTAGGCTACTGAGGAGTAGTCGTCGCTGCGTTTGTTCGCATGACCGTGCTCGATGCTGACCCGGATGGATCGCTGGAATGGCACGGGATCCTCGATGTGGAAGCGGTACATGCTGATCTGCCCGCTCCAGTTGTCACCACCGGGCAGCGTGATGCCGTGATACGGCGCGTGATAGGTCTGCGACGGGCACCACGCGGTGTTGAAATAGTCCTCGGTGCCGGTGCCGTGGAGGGTGGGTGGCCACTGATCGCCGTCGATGAAAATCATGTCATCGCCCTCGCCGTACCAGTTCCACTCGTCGGTGTCGCGGAGGTTGTGGATGTTGAGCACGCAGCCGACGTAGTGGCCGCGGCCGGTGGCGTCCAGGATGGTGTAGTTGGCTTTCCCGTCGAGATTTACTCCGGTGAGCAGGTACTCGTCGTTGCGCTCCGGCACCCCTGCAACTCCCGGGCAGGGATCACTGCGGCGCCACTGGGCGTGGAACCGCCCGATGCCGTCCTCGAGCTCGTCGAGCTCCTCGTAGTCGATGTAGTAGTAGAAGAACATCTTCTCGTGGGTCAGCTCGCTGGTGATCTCCAGCCGGGCGCCGGTGCCGAACGGCATGTGGAAAAAGCAGTTGAACCCCTTGCCGTCCTCCGGGCTCATCTGCAGCGGGGCGGAGACGAAATTGGTGGTGCGGCCGTGCCCGACCCCGAAGAAATCACCCAGCGGGACCTCGACACTGGGGTGGTCTGAGCCGTCCCAGTAGGCGCGGAGCACGAGCCGGCGCAGGTAATCGGGGTCGCGCATCCACGGATCGCGGACCATCCGCTCGTTGGCGACGGTCACCCAGATGTGGTTGATGGTGCCCGCTCCCTCGATATCCGCGAGGGTGGCCGTCTGTCCCGGTTCCAGGGTGAGGCGGTCATCGTTGCCGCCGGTGCGATCCCAGCTGGACGCGCGACGCCGGCGGGTGCTGCGCAACCGTGGCAGGTCTCGCAGGCTCGAGCCGTACGGGCCGTAGTTGACGGTCATGCGGTGCCTCCGGTGTCTGCGGCGGTCCGGATCCGGGTGCCGTCGCGGAACGCGGCTTCCAGGGATTCCAGGCTGCGCTCCTTGGTTTCCGGCACCACCCACCACACGATCGGGAAGACCACCACACCGGCGACGGCGTAGGCGATGAAGACGGTGCCCACCCCGGCAAGCGCGGTGAGGGCGGGGAAGGTCAGGGTCACCATGAAGGCAGCCAGCCAGTTGAACAGGGTGGCGATGGCCATCGCCGATCCCCGGATGGCGAGCGGAAAGATCTCGGCCAGCTGCACCCACAGCACCGGGCCCCAGGTGGCGGAGAAGGTGTTGGTGAACACCACGATCGCGGCCACCGCGGTGACGAACAGCGCGGTCGAGTTGACCGGGAGGACCAGCGCCGCGACACCGAGCGCGAGCAGACTGACCGACATGCCCACCAGACCAACCAGCAGGATGGGCTTGCGGCCACGCCGGTCGACGACCTTCGAGCGAACGACGAGGGCGATGGTCACGATGTTCACCAGCCCGTTGACAAATCCGAACAGCAGCGCGGTGGTATCGGACATCCCCAAACCGGTGAGTACCGTCGGTTGGTAGTACACGATCGCGTTGATCCCGGTGATCTGCTGGAACACCGCCAGCCCAGCACCCAGCAACAGCAGCCGGCGCACCCATGGGGAGGACAAGCGGGCGCGGGTGTGCGCGGTGCGCTGCAGCCGTTCGAGTTCCACGATCTCGGTCAGTTCACGGTCAGCCCGCACGGGGTCGCCGCGCAGACCGACCAGGACCGCGCGTCCCTGGTCGGGGAGTCCACGTCGTACCAGCGACCGGGGGGTGTCAGGCATGCCGAGCATCCCGATGAGGAGCACGATCGCCGGGATCACGCCGATGAGCAGCATCCATCGCCACGAGCTGGCGAAGGCCAGCCCAAAGCCGACGGCTGAGGCCAGGGCCACCCCTACGATGAACATGTACTGGTTCAGGGAGGTGACCACACCGCGGTCCCTGGCAGGCGCCATCTCGGCCAGGTAGAGGGGCACCATCACCGATGCGATCCCAACGGCCAACCCGAGGATGAAGCGGAACGACACCAGCATGGCGAGGCTCGTAGCGAGGCCAGTACCCGCGGCTCCGACGGCAAACACCACCGCCGCTACCAGCAGTAGCCGCTGCCGTCCCTGGCGATCGGCCAGGGGACCGCTGCCCAGTGCCCCGACCATCGCCCCCAACATCACGGCGCTGGCCACAGCACCTGTCCACCAGTCGGTTATCGGCAGGTCGTTCTTGATGAACAACAGCGCGGCCCCGATGATGGCCATGTCGTAACCGAACAGCACTGCCGCCAGCGCGCCCAGGACATACACGCGGCGCGTGCTTACTTGGGACTGGAACGTGGACGCGACCATCAGCTACCTCCGATGCGATGAAGGATCTATGGCTGTGTTGCTGGCTTCTCTGGGTTGCTGGCTATCTCTGGGTTGCTGGCTATTTCTGGTGTGTGGTTAACGTGCTGCTCCCGGGCGAGCGCGTGGGCGATCTCTCTGGTGGCCGGGTACAGCTCCCGGTAGAGGGCGTAATAACGCTCGTAGGCCGCCGCAGACCCCGGGCGCGGCTCGATGGTGGTGGCGATGGGATTCCACTGGGTTATCTCCGGTGACTCCATCTCGATGGCGCCAATCCCGATGGCGGCGAGCAGCGCGTCGCCCAGGCAGGCGCCGATCGTCTGGCGGGGCAGCTGCTGCGGGGCGTCCAGGACGTCGGAGACGATCTGCGTCCACAACCCCCCCTTGGTGCCGCCGCCCACCGCAACCAGGCGGCGGGCCTGCCCGCCCGCATCGCGCATCGCCTGCAGGTTGTGCCGTACCCCGTAGGCCGTTGCCTCCAAGGCCGCCCGGTAGAGGTCGCCGCGGCTGTGCCGCAGGGTCAGCCCGGCCAGCACGCCGCGGGCGTCCGGATCGAACAGCGGCGTCCGCTCGCCGGCGAAGTAGGGCAACATGAGCAACCCGTGTGAACCGGGCGGCGACTGCTGGGCTTCCGCGACGAGCGGATCAAATGAGGATTCCCCGGTCAGCTTGCGGATCCAGTCGGTGATCGCACCCGAGGTCGCCATTCCGGCCGCGAAGTTGTGGGTGCCGGGAAACGTGCCCACAGTGCCCCACAGGTCGGGGCTGCGGCGCGGTCGGTCGAGCACCTCGACCAGGAACATGGTCGTTCCGTACATCAGCATGACGTCGCCGGGTGCGGTGACGCCGGCGCTGGTGGCTTCGGCCCAGGCATCGATCGTGCCCGCCACCACCGGCGGTCCCACCGGGATGCCGGTCTGCTCGGCGGCAGCGGGCTGCACCTCGCCGACCACATCCAAGGGCCAGCACAGCTGCGGCAGCTCGAGTCCGGGAGCGATCAGCTCAGTCCACTCGTCGATCCAGCGGTGTTCGACCGGGTCGTACATCGGGGTGCACTGGCTCGCCGAGTGATGGTCCAACACGTAGCTGCCGGACAGGCGGCACACGACGAAGCTGCTGGCCATCAGGAAGCGGCGGGTTGCCGCCCAGGTTTCGGGTTCGTTCGCGCGCAGCCACGCCAGCTTGGGCCCGACTGCCTGCGAGGTGAGCACCGATCCGCAGCGGTCCAGGATGGTCTGATTGCCCAGCGCCTGGGTCAACTCCTCGATCTCGACCGTGGCGCGGGTGTCGACGCCGTACAGGATCGCGGGTCGAAGGGGCCGATCCGCGCTGTCCACCGGGAGCAGGCACGGGCCGATGCCACTGACTCCGACTGCCGCGACCGGTTCACCCACCGTCGCCGTCAGCTCCTTGCTGATCGCCGCGAAGTCCGCCCACCAGACTGCCTCTGCGTGGTGTTCCACCCAGCCGGGGCGGGGCATGGACACCTCGTGGGCCCGGGTGGCGGTCGCGACGACGGTGCCGTCGTCGCGGACCAGCACGCCTTTGGAGCTGGCGGTGCCGATGTCGACACCGAGCAGCAGCGAACTCACCGAGCCTCGCCCAGTCCGGCCCACTCGATGTCGAGCATGCGGCACACCGCGCGCAGCTCGGCGACGTGCTCGCCGGGCACGGCATGGATGTGGTTGGCCCCGAACTCGGACAGGAACTCGCCGGCCTCCACCTCCAGCCGGGTGAACGCGTGCGGCCACTCGAACGTCGACTGCCGGGCCAGCGCCTCGTTGGTCGCGTCGTCGTAGGACTCGAAGGCGCCGCGGGCCACGTGCATCCGGTAGCTGCCCCCGATCCGGGTCAGCCGGGCGAAGGTAGCGGGGCCGGGCGCGGCGAAGAATGACACCGAGGCCCCGCCGGCGGGGAAGTAGAAGACCTCGGGGTAGAAGTTCACCGAGCGCAGGTTCTCCGCCGGGTCGGCACTGCGCGCGGCGAACCAGGTGGCGTGCTGCCCGGAGTTGCACAGGTCCCAGATGTCGCGGTCGGCGTGGTAGTGCCGCACGTCGGCGAACAGCACCGGCGTGCCGGTCAGGCCCTTGAGCAGCTGCATGGTCAGCGCACCGTCCATGTCGGACTCGGTGGCGCAGACATGGGGCTGCTTGGGGCCCTCCCAGTCGTAGGGATCGTTGAGGAACGCCTCGGTGACGTCCATCGTGGTGAAGTGCGTGGTCAGCTCGGGCTGCCCCTTGATCCCGCAGAAGTCGAGATTCCACTCGTCGATCAGCTCCCGCACGGCGTGGTAGGAGCGGATCTGACGTTCGAGCAACTCCGGCGTCAACTGCTTGCCGTCGTAGTGCACCCCGGCGGCGTGGCGCTCCAGCCATTGCCGGCCGGCGGTCACCCGGGACTGCTCGACGGCGGCGCTGCGTCGCACGATCTCCCACTGATCGATCTCCTCGACGTCC
>JBOHHF010000211.1:0-10039 GCA_050700495.1 Pseudonocardiaceae bacterium | reverse complement strand
ACCTCGGCTCCGGCGCGCTCACCCCAGGTAACCAGCTGGTCGACGGCGGCCGCGCGGAAAGTATCGGCCGCACCGAGCAACACCCGCCGGCCGTCGGCGACCAGCACCCGGGCCAGCTTGCCGGTGGTGGTCGTCTTGCCGGTACCGTTCACGCCGGCGATCAGCACTACGCCGGGAGTGCTTGCCCCGTTGCCATCCTGATGCGGCAACGCCCGCACGGCGCGGTCCAACTCCGGGCGCAGCGCCTCGATCAGAACGTCACGGAGCGCCACGCGGGCCTGCTCGGCGGTCCGCACGCCACGCTGTGCGAGTTCTTCCCGTAGCCGGTCCACGATCTCGGTTGTGGTGGCTGCACCGAGATCGGCGAGCAGCAGGGTGTCCTCAACATCGGTCCAGGAATCTTCGTCCAGGTCACCCGCACCGAGCAGACCCAATAGGCCCTGTCCGAACGTCGAGCGGGATCGGGACAGCCGGCCGCGCAACCGCACCAGCCGACCGGCCGGGGCGTCGATCGGCTCGAATGGCGGGGCTGCTGGTTCGGCAACTGCTGGCTCGGCAGGCGGTGGCTTGACAGGCGCTGGTTCGGCAGTCGCCGGCTTGACGGGAGGCGGTTTGACGGAAGGCGGTTTGACGGAAGGCGGTTTGACGGGCGCTGGCTTGGCAGGCGCTGGCTTGGCAGGCGGCGGCTTAGCAGGCGCCGGGGGGGGGAGACTCGCCGACGGAGCCGGGCCTGGTGGCGGCGCAGGCGCTGTCGGCCGTGGCGCGGCCGGAGCAGGTGGCGGCTGTGCGGGCGGTTTCGGCGGGGCCGGGGCGGGTGCCGAAGCCTGCGGAGGTACTGGCGCAGCAGCCCGCGGCGGGGCAGACGCCGGTGGCGGGGCCGGTGGCCCACCCCCGCCGGAAGAGAAGCTGATGCCACCGCCAGACTTATAGCCGCGAGGCGCCGGTGGCGCTTCTACTTCCTGGTCTGGCTTGTCGGCGATGCTGATCCGCCGGCGGCGGGCCAACAGCAGACCCACGGCCAGCGCAATCAACAACACCACCGCGATGGCAATGGAGATCCAGATCACGCTCGACACCTGACCATCCTGGCATCCACGCGCACCGGCGAACGCGCCGGTCAGCTGTCAGCCAAGCGCAGCAGCCGTGGACGACGCCTGTCCCGCACGGTTCCAGAGGGCTCAGTCTCAGGTGAGGCACTGGGCGTGGACGGTTTCCTGGGCGGAGACAGCGCTGGGCTCGCTGCTGAACAACTGCCACCGGATTGCCACACCGTCCGGTCCACGAAGCTGGCCGCTCGCCAAAGCTGTCTCGATACGCCGCCGAACTTCGGCTTCCATGTGGGGCTCGGCCACGAAAAGCGTCCGCACTCGCACGCCGACATCGACCCATTCGGCGTGGTTGTGGTGCGGCGCCACCGGACAGGGCGGCTCGTGCTCCCAGTGCCCGCACAGAGCCATCGTGATCGCAGCGCCGGGTGCCCGCGTATCGGCATCGGAGTCCATGTCGAGTAGGGCGACGTGAGCGAAGGCCTCGCACATGTGCTCAGGCTGCGCGGGCCGACGAGTGCTGTCAACGGAGCTGGCTGGTTGAGTCGCGGCCGCGATCGTCGCCATTTCTGACTTATCGGGGCCCGCGTGGCGACCCAGGGATGACGCCGAGGTCGGCGCGACGGCGCAGGTCGGCCAGGGCGGGCTGCGGATCGCGTCGCCCGGTGATCTGCTGTAGCGCCGACCACAGGTGTACGAAGCAATCAGAACCGATCTGCTCATACCAAGCCAGATGCAAACGCGCCGAGGCGCCGACCATCTGCCGTTCGAGCTGGACTCCGAGCTCGGTCATCCGGATGATCCGGGCCCGCGCATCGGTCGGATCGGGTTCGCGGCGCAGGTAGCCGTGTCGTTCGAGGTGGCCTACGAGCTCGTGCATGGATTGCTTGGTCATCCGCATGAGGGTGGCGAGCTCGGTCACCCGGCGACCTTCGATCGAGCCGAAGCGAAAGATCTGCAGGTGCGCGAGGCCTAGCGCGGGGTGGCGGGAGGAGACCTCGCCATTGATGGCCGCCATCGCCTGTTCCGTGGCGATGCTGAGCAGCCCGGCGATGCGAGGTCCGCCCGCGGAGTACCGCTGTGCGGTGACATCACTCGCCATGTCCGTCAGGTTAGCTTACCTTATTGGTCAGGAGGGCTGACGCTGTCAGTGGAGGATCCATGACACCCGATCAGATGGACATGCTGGTCGCCGCGCACGTCGACGCAGAGAATACCGGCGACGCGGCGGCCGCGGTCGTGGTCTACACCGAAGACGTCGAGCACGACGTGGTCGGCGCCCCGGGCGGTCCGCTGCGCGGTCCCGAGGCCGCTAAGCACCGCTACGAGCAGCTGCTCAAGGAGGTGCGTTCCGACGAGCTGGTGTGCACCCGCCGCTACTACGGCGAGAACTTCTGCGTCGTCGAGCACCTGTGCACGTGCACAGTCACTGGCCAGTTCGCCGGAATTCCCGGCAATGGCCGACGAGTGTCGTTTCGCATGCTGCACATCTTCGAGTTCCGGCTCGGAAAGATCAGTCGAGAAAACGTCTGGATGGACACCGCCGGCGTCATGGCCCAGCTCACTCCGTCGCAGGCTGCCGCGAAACACTGAACATGGCGTTTCGTCCGGGCCGCCTCATGGCGCGCTCACAACGGTGGGACGTCAGCGTTGGGGTCGGGTTCGGGCGGCGGATCCGGCTCGGGTTCGGGTGGGGTCCTCCCAGATCTCGGTGTCTTCCCAGCCGTCGTCGGGGGAGATCATGAGCGGGTGAGGAGGCCGGTCACGGGGAATAGGGTCGGGCAGGGGTTCGAGGATCGGGGTAGTCGCCGGTGGTAGCTGCGGCCTAGGCGGCTGGTCCAGACGAGGCTAGTCAGGTGACACACATCTCAACCGTCTTGATTGGACGGTCCCCGGCGGGTTGTCGGGCGGCCGGGGACCGCGGGTATGCCTGCCGGCACCGCTGTGCCTCCCCGGCGACCGCGTCGACCAGCTTGATCGTGCCGTCGGGATCCACGACCAGGCGCCGCGATAGCCTTGCGTCACCTCCTCACCGAGGTTCCGCCCCGGGGTAGCTCCCCGGGGCATCGGTGGGGGGTTTCGGTGAGGAGAGGTTTTTCGTGGACGCCGACGACGACCCGCGCACGATCGGTGGGCGCGCTCGCAAGATCCGCCGTCGTCGCGGACTGAGCCTCGAAGTGGCTGCCGGCCTGGCCGGGATCACCAAGACCTACCTGTCGATGCTGGAACTGGGCCAGCGCGGGTTCAACCGGCGTGGCCTGATCGAGGACCTCGCCGACGCGCTGGGTTGCGCGGTAGCGGACCTGACCGGACAGCCGTACCCGGCGCCGGACCGTGCGACGAAAGACGCTGCGGCGACGTTGCCGAGTATCAGGTGGGCGCTCAATGACTTTGGTCCCACGGACGTGCCGGACGTGACGCCGCGCCCCTTGGAAGCGCTAGCGAGGTTGGCTGACGGGGCAAACGAGCACTGTGGCCAGGCGCGCTACTCACTTGCGCGTCACGACGTCGGTGGTCTGCTCGCCGAATCGCAGGCCAGTGCCTTGACCGTGCTGGCGGACCGGCGAGACCAGGCATTCACTGCGGCCGTCACCACGTGCTTCGTGGCCGGCGTGGTGTCCAGTCGGGTAGGCAACATCGACCTGGCGGCGACTGCGGCACGACGCGGTTATGATCTCGCGCAACAGCATGACAACCCGGCGCTGTTCGGGTTCGCTCGCTGGTATTGGGCTCTGGAGCTCACGAGCATGGCAGCGCGTACCCGGGCGCACGCAGTGTTGTGTGAAGGGATCGACGACCTGATACCAGCAGTGCAGTTTTCCGCTGCGAACACGCTGGCCGCCGAGATCGTCGGAATGATGCATCTTCAACAGGCGCGACTCGCAGCACGGCTGCATCGCGCTGATGATGCGCATGCGCATCTGGACGAAGCGGCGCACATCGCGGACAGGGTGGGCGAGCGTAATGGAATGCGGCAGCATTTCGGGCCGACCAATGTCGCAGCGTGGCGGGTGTCGATCGGAGTGGAGCTGGCCGAGGGTGCCAAGGTCTATGAGGATGTCATGGCGGCTCCGATTGACATTGCCGCGCTGGGTAGCCGTGAGCGGTCGTCGTCGCTGCATTTCGACTTTGCCCGTGTGCTGGCGCAGGAGGATGGTCCACGGGACGCGGACGTGATCCGCTACTTGGATACCGCCGATCGCATCGCACCTCAGCGGATGCGCAGCGACCCGATCGCCCGGGACCTGGTGATCATCCTCGACCGGCGGGTTACGCACCGGGTGTGGGAGCTGGACAGTCTCTGTAACCGCTTCGGGGTCAGCCGCCAGGGTCCACGGAGTGTGGACAACTAGCTCGATCTTCCCCGCATTGTCTTGCGGGTGAATGCATCAGAGCAGCTACCTAAGACACCCCATCACAAGTCCGAGCTTGGCCGCCTGACGGCGCGAGGCCGCAGCACCGATGACGGCAGCTGGACCACGCTGCTGGTTGTCCACGAGGCCGACGGGTCGTGGACGATTCACGGCCTGGGTGCGCCCGGGGTGACGCTGTCGGCGGTCGACATGATCGCGCTGGCCGAGTCGATCCTGAAGCGGGCCCGGTGAACGGCAACGGTCGTGCCGTCGCGGCGGTCGAGACGGATCCGGTGAGTGCGCCGTTGCCCGCGGGGCACCACGAGACCGAGCCCGACCGGTTGACCGAGATGGGCTGCAGCACCGAGGGCGACGGGCATAGCTGGCTTCACTTGCTGGTGGCCGACGATGCGATCGCCGAAGGTCACCACGCGACGTTGTGCGGGCTGGTGTTGGCCCGTTCGGAGTTGCCGAGTTCCTTGTGTCCGGATGACTGCAAGCGTGACCACGTGTACTGCCTGGGGTGCCTCAGGGATGCCAACGCACACAACTGGAACGCCGGGGTCGAGGTCGACTGTCCACCCGGAGTCATCGTGCGGACGATCCGGTGATTCCGGATGGTCGGGCAGAACGCCGGGGGTCCCCGGTGGCCGGACTGGCGCCGGTGGTCGACCCGGAGGTGACGTGCCCGGTGTGCTGGTCGGGTGAGGCGATCCGGCAGACCAGCCGCACACCTCTCGTTGAAGCCTTCTCCTGCGATCGGTGCGACACCCGGTGGGCGATCTCCGTCGTCAACCCGCGGCCGTTCTTGGACGGCATCGCCACGGCGGTCGCCGTGCGTTCGATCGCTGACGGGATCATCACCTTGGCCCCGGATCGCCGGGCGAAGGCCGCGCGGAACGACGACAGCGAGCCGCGGGGTTACTTCATCGGCGAGTGCGGGCATCGGACGCCGCTGGTCGGTGAGGGTTTCTAAGTCGGCCCGTGCGACGAGTGCGACAGCGGCCACAGTAGTGCGGGCACCGTCCAGTGAGCTGGTATCTGCGGTCGTTGGGCGACCACGACACCCACCGGGGTAGCTACTCGATCGTCACGCGCAGCGTGCACTCGGTGTGTGGTGTGGAGTTCGTGCCCCGCCGGCTGCTGCCGGGTGGGCCGGCGCTGCCCGGTCACCCCCAGGACCCCGACCAGGTATGCCCGCAGTGCCGCGCGGTCGGGGTCAGCCGGTGAGCGGCTTGAACGTCGGCGACCAGGTGCTGCTGTAATGCTGCAGCGGGTGCACGACGGGGCTATCATGGAGCGCTTCGGCTTCTACTTCGATGACGGCGAAGAGATCTGTTACTGGGTTAACCACGTGTACCTGGGTCCGATCTGCATGCGGTGCATTGAGCTGATCTATCCGCCGGATTTGGGGGCAAGGCGGCGGAAGTTTGTGCCCCGGGGGCCGGTGGAGTGCTCGCAGCTCGGCCTCACCGAAGCTGAGGTGACACGGCGAGTGGCTCTGACCGCGAAGGGGCTGGCCAAGTACAAGGAACTGTGCGAGCGGCAGCGGTCCGGCGGTGAGAGTGGGGGGCCGCCCGACCTGGCCTAAGGAGGCGTGTGCCGGGCGGCCCACGCGGGACTACATCGCTGACCGGCGGGAAGCGTTGCGCCGGCGAAACGGCCCGCCAGGCCCAGGGGAGGGAGGCGGCGTGGAGACGACTCGCCCGTACGCGGGCGCCGAGGGCATCGGCGTTGTGGTCTTCGCCTCGATCCACGCCAGCACGTCGGAGCGGCGGTAGCGGCGGAGCTTCTGCGTCAGCCCCACGTAGGTCGGGCCAGTTCCCTGCAGCACCATCATGCGCAGCGTGCGAGGAGATATCTGTAACAGCCGCGCTCTGTGAGCGGGCGGCCGTCGGTCGCCTTGGTGGTGGACTTCTCGGCGTGGATCCCGACGGCGTCGTGCGGCTAGTCGGCGAGATCCTCGCGGGTATCCCGAGCTTGCCCGGAGCCGCTTGCCGCGGGCACTGCTGACCTGGACGACGATGAGTAGCCCGCTACGGGGGTCGAGTTAGCCCAGTTAGGTCGGCCACGGCCCCCCGAAAACAGCCGGCCTGGGGCCCGTCCGGGGCGGTTGGAGCCGACCTAACTCGGGCTAACTTTGCTAACTCGTCGCAGGTCAGGCCTGGTTTCGGGCAGTTAACTCGGGAAGTGAGTTAGCTAACTCGCCCCCGGCGACCTAACTCCCGACCTAACTCCATCCGTAACCCTGGGAGAGCCCGTCACGATGTGCCGTGGGCCCGCTCGCCTCGTGCCTCCTCCGGCCGGGTCGGGCGGCCCACGTGCTTACCGGGACGGCACGGACTGTAGCCTCCTAGCCGGTCAGCGCAAGGCATGGTCCAGCTGTGGCCGGCCATGTAGGAGTGGTAGCGCCTCTGGTCGTGCTACAAGCGTTACCAGCCGGACCTCTTGAACCTGACGGACCAGGCGGAGCCCTCCCCCGCGTTCCGGACCCCCAGGCCGGGAGGCCCCCCTCCGTCACTCTCTGTCATTCCATCCGCCGGGTTGTTCGATTGCCGTCACCCGGCTGTGGTGTGCGTGGGTCATTGCTTGCAGGTTCGCCCAGTCGTGCCCGCGTGGCCCGTTCGGTCCCCGGCCGTCACGGTGATGAACCTCGGTGGCCCACGGTCTCATCACTGATGGCAGGGCGATGCACTCGTCGCACTGGCACAGCGGATGCGCTCTGAGGTAGGCGCGTTTGGTGCGCTCCCACTGTGCGTCATAGCCCTTGCCACGTGCGCTACCCCTGCGCTTGCTGGCCGCCTGGGTGCAGGTGGGGCACCGACCGGAGCCCTCCACTAGGGAGGGGCAGCCGGGGGTGGTGCAGACCGAGAGGGCTTACCTCGGCGGGGCATGGGTGTCCTTCTTCGTGAATCGGGGTGTGCCGAGCACGACGCGTCTGGCTGGACATGGCACGTCGTGCTCGACTGCGGCGCTGGCCGGTCTGTGCGGATGAGTGACGCGCTCACGGCCATGGCTCCGATTCCCGGCTGGGCACCACTACGCGCTACCGGGTCAGTGACTTTGACGCCGGGTCCCACGCTCACTCGGCCTTGGTCCCCCACTGGGCGGCCTTCTTCGCCGCTGCGGCGGCCTTGGCGCGGTGGGCTTCCTTGGCGGCGATGGTGTCCAGGGCGGCCTGCTGGTGGGCGTCGCGCTCGGCCTGGGGTAGCACCGACCGGAGCAGCTGGTCGAAGCCCTCGGCGCGCAGCTCCGGGATGTAGGGCCCGGGTGGTGCGTCCCGGCCGGTCAGCCGCTGGTAATCATCGGCCAGCGACGACCACGAGCCCCGCGCTCGGGCGGCGGTCAGCCGGTACTTGATCCAGGAGTCCAGCGTGCCCTCACCTCGGGCGATGGCGTCCAGGCAGGCCGCCCGGGCGTCGCTGACCTACTGGGACAACTCCCGCATGATCCGGTTGAGGGCCCACGTAGCCAGCGCCGAACGGTTCCGGGTTCAGGGGGGCCATCTCGGGCTGGCTCACCGGCGGTCTCCCGTCTTGGTGGTGGGCGTCGGCTCGACCAGGCCGGCGGGGTACCGGGTCGCGTTCTCGTCGACCTCGAAGCGGCCGTTGTGGTCGACCTTGGGCAGCGTGGACAGCTTGGCCCGGATGGAATCGCGCCCGGCGTGGATGCGGGCCGCGGGATCGGGACGGTCGGTCATGGTGATGTTCCTTTCGTGGGTGCCGGTCACCGTGACCGGATGAAGCGGTTGCAACGCCGCCGGGTGGCCTGACGCTGACACTCGATCTCCTCGGGTAGCGGCCGGTCGCCCGGGTCGATCTGCGGCGGCTGCGGCGCGCGACGCGGCCGGTAGCCGGGTGGCAGACGGGTGGACTGGTCGGCGATCATGACTTCCTCTCGTCGGCGAGACGGCAGCGCTCGCACTGGGTGCGGCCCTTGGTGCGCAGGAACAGCGGTTGACCGCAGGTGCAGACGGTGAAGCTCGATCCGTTCTCCCTCTCCCCAGGAAGCGGAACCTGTGGAACTTCCGGAACTTCGCAGGTCAGCGGGGGGTCTTTGGGTTCCGGTTGCCAGAGCGGTTCCGGAACCTGGCCGTTATCCGGAACCTGATCAGGGCTGTCTGACCAGGGAGGTTCCGTAGGTTCCGCTTCCTGGGGAGAGGGAGGGAGGTAGCGCTGCCAGGCGTCGTGCAGGTCCTCTCGGCGGTAGCCGCGCACTGACGCGTCGGCGATCTTCACCTTGGTGGAGGTGACGCCGTAGGGCCTGAGCCGATGGGCCAGGCCCCGGGAATCCAGCGGCTTGCCCCTCAGGTCCGACCACGGTGATTCGTCCAGCTTGACCAGGTCCTGCAACACGGTCTCGGTGCTCATCCGGTTGGCGCTGCCGAACACCTTGCGCAGGTCGGCGAGCAGCCGCAGCCCGAGAGATCCTGAGTCGGTGCTCTGCGCTGCCTTCACCAGCTCAACGCATGCCGCCCGGGCGCGGGCAGGCCAGCGACCATCAGCGGCGTCAGCGATCCCAGCAGCGGTTCCCAGACATCGGCGGGCCGGTCGCTGATCCCGGCGGGCATGGTCGGCCAGGCGTGCTCCAGCTGGTCGGCCACGGTGGTGGTCCACTCGGCGAGCTGGTCGCGCAGCTGGTGACCTTCCGCTTTGTGCATCCGATGCCGGAAGGGCTCGACGTGCTCACCGGGTGCACGGCGGCGCATCCGGATCACCACGGATCTGGTCATGATGGTGTCCGGGAGATCACCGAGACCGGCCAGCGCCACCGCGGCGTAAGCCGGGAACGCCTCGACCTTCTGCCGGGTGCCCTCCCCGACACAGCGGTAGGCCACAGCACCGCGGCGGTGCCCAGCATTGAGCAGGCCCCGGATTTCCTCGTTGTCCTTGGCCTTAGGCCCAAACACGGTGTCGATCTCGTCGAACAAGATGGTGGGCCGGGTCGCCAGGTCCTTCACCGCACGGAACAGCGCCGCCGGGGTGCAATTCACCGCATGCATCGGGTGCGGGACCACCAGCTCAATCACCTCCAGTGCGCGGGTCTTGCCCGAGGCCAGCTCCGGAGACAGGAACGCAATGCGGGAAGTGGACTGAGCGGCATCGATCGCATGGGCATGCGCGATCCACAACGTGACCGCCGTCAGTGCAGCCTCGGAGGGGAAGGCCACGAACCGGGCCAGGAACGCGGTCACGTCATCCAGCAGACGAGCACCGGGATGCAGCGCCGCGGCGGCGTCCTCGCCCAGCGAAGACAGCTTCGGCCGGGGAGGCGCGGTGGTAGTCATGCCGCGGACCGCTCGGACTTGGGCTCGCTGCTGCCGGTCTGGACCCACCGGGCCGCGGCGACCGGGTCCGCAACCCGTAGTAGCGGCCGGAGTCCGGTGGTCAGCGGACGGTGTCCGGCTTGCGGTGTAGACGGTCGCGGTGGTTGCAGGAGTCCACCTCGACGCCGGACCGGACGAGGACGATCTTGCGGGGGTCGCTGCGCAGCACGCGGTAGGTGAGGTGACCGGAACAGGTACTGCCTCCTTCGCTCGGGTTCGTCCGGATACCGCCGCTGCGCCAGCACGGACTTCCGAAGATCACAGGCATACGAGTGCTTGATAGCTTGATAGATCGGGTTCGACCTGCTCAGGCC
>JBOHHF010000210.1:0-4123 GCA_050700495.1 Pseudonocardiaceae bacterium | reverse complement strand
AGGTCCTTGACTGACGAGACCTTCGATGCGACCAGCAGGATGTACGGGTCGTCGAGAACGGTCTCCATACGCTCGGGGTCGGTGACGAAGTAGGGCGAGATGTAGCCCTTGTCGAAGCGCATGCCCTCGGTGAGCTCAAGCTCCAAGCCGAAGGTCTGGCTCTCCTCGACTGTGATGACACCTTCCTTGCCGACCTTGTCCATCGCCTCGGCAATGAGCTCGCCGATTGATGGGTCAGCAGCGGAGATCCCGGCGGTGGCCGCGATCTGCTCCTTGGTCTCGACCTCCTTGGCCGAGTTCAGCAGCTGCCCGCAGACGGCCTCAACGGCCTTCTCGATGCCCCGCTTGAGTGCCATCGGGTTGGACCCGGCGGCGACGTTGCGCAGACCCTCGCGCACCAGCGCCTGGGCCAGCACGGTGGCGGTGGTGGTGCCGTCACCCGCGACGTCGTCGGTCTTCTTGGCAACCTCCTTGACGAGCTCAGCCCCGATCTTCTCCCACGGGTCTTCGAGCTCGATCTCCTTGGCGATGCTCACACCATCGTTGGTGATGGTGGGGGCACCCCACTTCTTCTCCAGGACGACGTTGCGGCCCCTGGGGCCCAGCGTCACTCTGACGGCGTCGGCGAGCTGGTTCATCCCGCGCTCGAGACCGCGGCGGGCGTCCTCGTCGAACGCGATCATTTTGGCCATTGCGGTGTGGTCCTCCGGTCATGGGCGCCGCGGGGTGTCCGCGGCAAGGACACAGTGCTCGGCCAGGCTCGGTGCCCGCGACGGACGTCCGGCGATCGCCGGACTCACCGTCCCGACCTCAGTGGTGTTGTTTGGGTTGGTACAGCTGGCACTCGAAGGGCTCGAGTGCCAATGCCGTGTTTAGCACTCGCACCCGCCGAGTGCAAGCTGCGACACCGGCTGGCACGTCCCCCGAGTCCGGCCCACCTCCCGCCGAAACTGCCATCAATGACCAGCAGAATTCCTCATGAGTGGCGTTGCGCTGGGCGCAGCGCACCGGCAGCGGGCAGGATGCGGGGGTGGCCGTAGCGCAAAAACCCCGTTCCGTCGACGAACACGGCCGGGTCGTGGCCGCCCTGCTGGTGGCCACCCCGGTGATCCGGCTGCCGCTGGTGGAGTGCGCCGGTCTTGTTCTGGCCGAGGCGGTCACCGCATCGTTGCCGCTGCCGCCGTTCGACAACTCCGGGATGGACGGCTACGCAGTGCGCTCGGTGGACGTCGCCGACGCCTCCGACGACCAGCCGGTGGAGCTTCCGGTCACCGAGGACATCCCCGCCGGGCGCACCGACTCGCCGTCGTTGCAGCCGGGCACCGCACACCGGATCATGACCGGAGCTCCGATGCCACCCGGCGCAGACGCCGTGGTGCCGGTGGAGCTCACCGACGCCGGGCTGCCCCGGGTGCGGATCTTTGCTGCCCGATCCGCTGGCCAGAGCGTGCGGCGGGCCGGGGAGGACGTGCAGGCCGGGGACGAGGTACTGGCGGCCGGCGTGGTATTGGGAGCGGCGCAGCTCGGCGTCGCCGCCGCGGTCGGCCAGGCCGAGCTACCGGTCCATCGTCGCCCCCGGGTGCTGGTGCTGGCCACCGGCTCGGAGCTGGTAGCGCCGGGCACACCGCTGCAGCACGGCCAGATCTACGAGTCGAACGGCACGATGCTGGCCGCTGCGGTGCGGGAGGCCGGCGGCGAGGCGCAGCTGATGCACTTCGTGCCCGACGATGTCGCCGCGCTGGAGGCCGCGCTGGCCGCCCGGCTGGACGGGATCGACCTGCTGGTGACCTCCGGAGGAGTCAGCGCAGGGGCTTACGAGGTGGTCAAGGACGCCATGACCGGCCACGGCGTGGAGTTCGGCAAGGTGGCTATGCAGCCCGGCGGCCCGCAGGGCGCCGGCCGTTATCGCGGGGTACCGGTCGCGACGCTGCCCGGCAACCCGGTCAGTTCCTCGGTGTCTTTCGAGATGTTCGTCCGCCCGGCGCTGCGCGCCGCGATGGGCCTGCCTGCGCAACGGCCTCGGGCCACAGCGTGTGTGACCGAGGCGCTGGAGTCACCAGCGGGCCTTCGGCAGTTCCGGCGCGGCACGCTGCACTGTGCTTCGGGCACCGTCACCCCGGTCGGTGGCCCCGGCTCGCACCTGCTCGCCGCACTGGCCCGATCGGACTGCCTGATCGACATCCCAGAGCACGTGACTCACCTCGAGGCAGGCGATGAGGTCGTCGTATTGCGCACCGGCGGCGTCTGATCAGCTAGGCCTTGGAGATGTGAGAAACCCACGACTGCACGAACGGACCTTGTGATCGCGGGTAAGCCGAAGCACACTAAGGGTGAGCAATTGCTCGGCGAGCTGTGCATCCCAGAGGCGCGGGGTTCCTGCGCCGTCGGGGGGCGCAGGGGCGCTGGGAAATAACCGTTCGGGAAGCTGGGGAGCGGTCGAACGGTTTATGGGCGCCGGGGATCCGCCGTCGGGGGACGGTGGATCCCCGGCGTCTTTCTCCACGCGCTACACGCGTACGGTGAAGACCAGATGGCGTGCACTGGCCCGCCCGTCAAAGACCCCCGTCAAGACCCGAGGACCTCCGAACGCATGGCCTGCTTTCGCTTGCCCGCGATGCTGCGGCACCTGATGAACCTCACCCGCGAGACCCTTCCACCGATGCACCCCGCAGGTAGGCCGTTCGTGGCCGGCGGTGTCGCCGCAACGTTGCTGCTGCGCCGGCTGTCCCCGACCGCAGCGACGCTGGGCACCATCGCGACCGCATGCTGCGCAGCGTTCTTCCGCGAACCGCATCGGGTCCCGCCGCAGGATCCGACACTCGCGGTAGCGCCCGCTGACGGCACGGTGAGCAGCGTGGCGCCCGCCGCGGCACCCGCTGAACTGGGCCTCGACGCTCAGGTGCGGCCACGGGTAAGCGTGTTTCTCTCCGTGTTCGACGTACACGTGCAGCGCATCCCGATCGACGGCGAGGTCCGCCAGGTCGCTTACCACCCGGGGATGTTCCTGCCGGCCGACCTCGACAAGGCCAGCGAGGCCAACGAGCGCGCCAGCGTGCTGCTGCGTTCGACGACCGGGCACGACCTCGCGGTGGTGCAGATCGCCGGGTTGGTGGCTCGCCGGATCGTCTGCTCGGTGCGTTCCGGCGACGTGGTGGCCGCCGGATCCACCTACGGCCTGATCCGCTTCGGGTCCCGGGTGGACCTCTACCTGCCACCGGGTAGCGCGATCCTGGTTCGTCCCGGGCAGCGCACCGTGGGTGGGGAGACCCCGCTGGCTCGGCTGCCCGTCGCCGGGAAGTCCTGAGCCGTGCCCGGTGCCGGAGCAGGGATCCGCCTGCTGCCGAACGCGATCACCGTGCTGGCGTTGTGTTCGGGTCTGTCCGCACTGAAGTTCGCCCTGGACGGCAACAACGCGGGTGCGATCGCTGCGATCGCGCTGGCCGCACTGCTGGACGGGGTTGATGGCCGGCTGGCTCGGCTGCTCGATGCCACCTCCCGGATCGGCGCCGAACTGGACTCGCTGGCCGACACCATCTCCTTCGGCGTTGCACCCGCGGTCGTCCTGTTCATATGGGCGTTGGACGACATCCGTGCCGGGTGGCCGGTGGCGCTGGTGTTCACGGTCTGCGCAGTGTTACGACTGGCCCGGTTCAACACCCTGCTCGACGACACCGAGGTGCTACCGTTCGCCAAGGAGTTCTTCGTCGGCGTCCCGTCTCCCTCAGGCGCGCTGCTGGCGCTGCTTCCGCTGACCGCCTTCCTCCAGTTCGGCTCGGGCTGGTGGTCCTCGCCGGTGACCGTGGCAGCGTGGACGATCACGGTGGCGGTGGCGATGGTGAGCCGGCTACCTACTCTGTCGGCGAAGTCGGTCCAGGTGCCGGCGCGGGCGGTGGCGCCCCTGCTGGTGCTGATCGCTGGCCTGGCCGCCGCGGTGATCACATTCCCGTTCGCCTCGCTGGGCGTGGCAGTGCTGCTGTACGTGGCCCATATTCCTTACGCGAGCTACCGCTACCGCTGGTTGGCGAAGCACCCCTCAGCGTGGGAGGTGCCGCCCCACCAGCGCCGGGTGATCCGGCGCACCGCACGCAGCATGCGCCGCCTTGGGCTGCGCCCGCCGTTACGC
>JBOHHF010000209.1:0-1031 GCA_050700495.1 Pseudonocardiaceae bacterium | reverse complement strand
GAGACTGACTGGTTCGGCGCTCTGATGCAGGGTGCATACCTGGATCTGTTGCTTGGTTTCCAGGGCACAGCACGGACTTTCCTGCGTGACGAACGCTACCCGCATCGGCCACCGATGGACGGCCCCGGTGACCTTTTCCGCCAGCCGGCGCTAGCCGCCACCCTGCGCGAGCTCGCCGACAGCGGGTTCGCCGCCTACGTGGATGGCGTGGCCGGGTCGGCGCTGGTTGACGAGATGTCCCGGCACGGCGGCCTGATCACCGCAGCTGACCTAACCGGGTACCGGCCACGGCCGGCCGCGCCGCACACCGTCGCCTACCGTGGCCACACGGTTCTCGGACCTGCCCACGGTGGCGTGTACCGGTTGCTGTTCGCGGTCCTCGACCAGCTCGTCCTGGCAGAGCACGACCCGCTCGCACCCATCCGGTTGCACCTCGTTGCGGAAGTGATCCGTAGGTGTCGCCGGATCGAAGCGCTGCACGCCGGGGATCGGCGACCGGCGCTGTGGGCCGACCATCCTGACCTGGCCAGGGAGATCGCCGCGAGTATCGATCCGCAGCGGCGTGACGACGGCTGGCACAACGCATGGTGGGCGCGGGATCCCACCGTTGCCGACGTCGGCCAGGAGCAGACAGCCCACGTCTGTGCGGTGGACTCCGACGGCATGGTGGTCAGCCTCACGGAGACGATCCTCGCAGCGTATGGCTCGATGGTCACCACGCCGGCCGGGATGCTGATGAACAACGCGATGTTCGCGTTCGTACCAGTGCCCGGCTACCCGAACTCGGTGGCGCCTGGTCACCGGCCACATTCCAATATGAGCCCGGTGATCGTGGTGGACCGCGCTGGTCGTCCGGTGCTGGCAGCCGGCGCGTCCGGTGGCCAGCGGATCTCCGCCGCCGTCGTGCAGGTCGTCGCTTATGTCCTCGACCATGGCCTTAGCGCTCAGGATGCGGTCGCCACGCCCAGGTTGGACGTGGTAGGAAACACGGTGCTAGTTGATGGCAGGTTGCCCGACGACACCGCCGCTGA
>JBOHHF010000208.1:0-1842 GCA_050700495.1 Pseudonocardiaceae bacterium | reverse complement strand
TGTCGCCGAATAACCGTGACGAACGCAGTGAAATATATCAAAGCACCCACCCCTCACGGATCTCATCGCATCGAGAGACGCCGCCGTTACGCTGCGCTGAGTCATGCGGAGGGGACGACTGTCGGGGGCATGGCTGGAACGGGTTGGTAGCTGTTGAGAGCGCCCGCGCCCGGGGTTGGCGGTACTTGAAGGGCTACCTCGACCTACGCTGACCCATTGTGGGCTATCCCGTCACCGCCGTGCTGCGCAATACCTGGCGCGGGCTGACCAGCATGCGCACCGCGCTGGTGCTGTTGTTCTTGCTGGCGCTGGCGGCACTGCCGGGAGCGCTGCTGCCGCAGTACTCGCTGAATCCCGAACGGGTCCGCACGTACAAAGCCGAGTATCCGACCCTGGCGCCGGTCCTGGAACGGCTGGGCTTGTTCGAGGTGTTCGCCAGCCCCTGGTTCGCCGCGATCTACCTGTTGCTGTTCGTGTCCCTGGTGGGTTGCGTGCTGCCGCGCAGCGTCGAGTACGCCCGGCAGCTGCGCCGGACCCCGGTAGCCACCCCCCGCAACCTGGCCCGGCTGCCACACCACGCCCGCGCCGAGTCTCCCAACGCCACTGCCGACGAGGTGCTGGCCGCGGCCCGGCGACGGCTACGCGGTTGGCGGATCGCCGAGCACGACGAGCCCAGCGGTGCCCGCACATTGTCGGCCGAGCGGGGCTACCTGCGGGAGGCCGGCAACCTCGTCTTCCACGTCGCCCTGCTGGGACTCCTGGTGTCCTTCGCGATCGGCAAGCTGGTCGGTTACGAGGGCCAGGTGATCATGCTCGCCAACGGGTCGCAGTTCTGCAACTCCGGCCCGCTGGCCTACGACTCGTTCCGTCCCGGCCTGACCGTGGACGGCACCGCGCTCGATCCGTTCTGCGTGCAGGTCGACGGGTTCACCCCGACGTACCTGAGCACCGGGCAGCCGCAGGAGTTCCGCGCCGAGATCTCCTACCAGGGTCCTGAGGACCTCACCACAGGCGTCTGGCATCCGGAGCAGCTGGCGGTCAATGACCCGCTGCGGATGGACGGCACCCGGGTCTACCTGTTCGGCCACGGTTACGCGCCGCAGTTCACCGTCACCTTTCCCGACGGGCAGCAGCGCAGTGGTGTGGTGCAGTGGCGGCCGGTGGACATCGCCACCCTGCTCTCCGAGGGCGCCACCAAGTTCGACCCGCCGGGGGTGACCGACGACGCCGTGCGGCGTACCCGCCAGCTTGCGATCACCGGACTGTTCGCGCCCACCGCGGTGTTTCAGGGTGCGTTGCTGTCCTCCGGCTTCCCCGACCTGCTCAACCCCGCTGTCGCGATCGACGTCCTCCAGGGCGACTTGGGCAACAACTCCGGTCGCGGCCAGTCGATCTTCTCGATCGACCAGTCCATGGTGGACTCCGGACGGCTCAAGCAGGTCGCCCGGCAGAACCTGTTCCCCGGCGAGCAACTCACCCTGCCCGATCGCACGGTGGTGCGCTTCGACGGAGTGATCCGGTTCGTCTCGCTGCAGGTGTCCTACGACCCGGCGCAGGGCTGGGTGCTCGGTTTCGCGGTTGCGGTGTTCGGTGGCCTCGGGCTGTCCCTGGCGGTGAAGCGGCGCCGGTTCTGGGTGCGCGTCAACCCGGGCGGGCCAGACGGTACCGTGGTCGAGCTGGGTGGGCTGGCCCGCACCGAGGCCGCGGGGTACGGGGAGGAGTTCGACCGGATCGCCGTCGACCTGCTGCCGCCCGGGTCCTCGCAGCCACCGGTGACCGCGGCAGCGTCGAGGGAGGGATCGTCACCGTGCCAGTAAACGAAACCTTGGCGTCCTACGGTGA
>JBOHHF010000207.1:0-19589 GCA_050700495.1 Pseudonocardiaceae bacterium | reverse complement strand
CACCCAATGGAGGGCCGTATCTCCCTGTCGCGGCACACCGCATACGGCGTTACCACGTCATTCCCCAGCTTTCCTGCGTTAGCGTGAACCGGGCCATCACCTGGCGATCTGGAAAGCTGCCCATGGTGTCGCCACGGCGTCGCCCGGTCGAACTGTTCACCGTGATCTTGGCCGTCGTCCTGGGTGTTTCCCTGCTCGCGGGGCTGGGCCGGGACACTACAGATTCCGCGGGCGCGGGTTTCGAAGGCAGTGGCCGAGTGGTGATCCAGAACGTCTCGCTGGTACTCACCATGGACCCGAAACTCGGCGAGGGACCGCTCGGACGGCTCGAGGACGCGGATGGGCTGATCGACGGCGTCCGGATCAGCGCGGTGGGCAAGGACCTGCCGGACGACGGTGCACAGGTGCTCGACGGGCACGGCAAGATCGTCCTGCCCGGGTTCGTGGACCTGCACAACCACCTGTGGCAGGCGCTGATCCGGGGCTGCGCGACGGACCAGGACCTGCAAGGCCGGATCTTGCCCCAAGAGCCAGCCGCGCAATCATCCTCATCACCGGCATCCAGGCAGCGGAAGTCGACGATCGCCCAGATGTTGGCCGAGCGACTGCCTCGATCGGTGCATGTGAGAGGCGATCTCTTCCGGCGCATGCTGGTCAACGGCCGTGCCGATATGCTCCCCGAGCCCTCCGACGAAGCGGCACGGCAACTCCGGCTGCGCCACCAGTTGACCGCGATGGTCCGCGAGGCAGCCAGAGGCAAGGTCGCCTACGACACGTGGACCGTCGACCGGCTCGACGACGTGCTCCGACATCAAACACCTCGCCTCGGCCTCTGGCTCGACACCTCCGGACAGACACCTACCGAGACGGTAAACGAGATCCTTACCCGCGCCTGGACCGAAGCCGGGATTTCGCCGTAGCCGGCCGCCCGACCCCGAATCAGAGAAGCTGGATTCGCCTGCGTGAACAGGCGTGCGGAGCGGTAACTGAGGCGAGAGTGCCGGATCCAACGGGATAGCATCAACCGCTGGGTCCACCTGCCTGACCACCGAGCCTGACTAACGAGGAGCCACCGTGTCCCAGCCCAGTCTCGTGCCCGCCGAGCCCGCTGTGAGCGTGCTGGTGCCGGCTGGGACCACAGCCGGCCAGGCGGTGCGGGAGGCGGGCCTGCCAGGCAAGGGGGTCGACGCCGTCGTGGTCGTTCGAGACGCCGAGGGCAGACTGCGTGACCTGGCCTGGGCGCCGGAGGCCGACACGGAAGTGGAGCCGATCCCGGCCTGTTCCGAAGCCGGTCGCAGCGTCATCCGGCATTCCTGTGCCCACGTGCTGGCCCAAGCTGTGCAGGATCAGTTCCCGGACGCCAAGCTCGGCATCGGGCCACCGGTGAAAGACGGCTTCTACTACGACTTCGACGTCCCCCGGCCCTTCACCCCCGAGGATCTACAGGCGCTGGAGAAGCGCATGAAGCAGATCATCAAGCAGTCCCAGCGGTTCTCCCGCAGGGTCGTGGAGCCGGTGGAGGATGCCCGTCAGGAGCTGGCGTCCGAGCCCTACAAGCTGGAACTGATCACTCTCAAGTCCGACGTGGACACCTCCGAGGTGATGGAGGTCGGCGGCGTCGAGTTGACCATCTACGACAACCTCGACCCGCGCAGCGGGGAGCGGATCTGGGGTGATCTGTGTCGGGGGCCGCATGTGCCGACGACCAAACGCATCCCTGCCTTCACCCTGACCCGCATTGCGGCGGCTTACTGGCGGGGCAACGAGCGCAACCCCCAACTGCAACGCATCTACGGAACGGCGTGGGAGTCACAGGAAGCGCTCGACCATCACCTGGAAATGCTCGCCGAAGCCGAGCGCCGTGACCACCGCCGCCTCGGCACCGAGCTGGATCTGTTCAGTTTTCCGGACGAGATCGGCTCCGGCCTTCCGGTGTTCCATCCCAAGGGCGGGATCATCCGGCGCGAGCTGGAGGACTACTCGCGGCGCCGTCACGAGGAGGGGGGCTACGAGTTCGTCTATACCCCGCACATCACCAAGTCCCATCTGTTCGAGACATCGGGCCATCTGGACTGGTATGCCGAGGGAATGTTTCCCGGCATGCACCTGGACGCCGAGCTCAACTCCGACGGGACGGTTCGCAAGCCCGGCCAGGACTACTACCTGAAGCCGATGAACTGCCCGTTCCACTGCCTGATCTACAGGTCGCGCGGGAGATCCTATCGGGAGCTGCCGCTGCGGATGTTCGAGTTCGGCTCGGTCTATCGCTACGAGAAATCCGGTGTCGTGCACGGCCTGACCCGGGTCCGCGGCATGACCCAGGACGACGCACACATCTACTGCACTGCCGAGCAGGTACCGGCGGAGCTGCAGTCGCTGCTGGCGTTCGTGCTCGGCCTGCTGCGTGACTACGGTCTGGACGACTTCTACATCGAGCTGTCCACTCGAGATGACGAGAAATACGTCGGCACTGACGAGATCTGGACCGAGGCCACCGAGACCTTGCGGCGGGCCGCCGAGGCCAGCGGGTTGGACTTGGTGCTCGACCCGGGCGGGGCAGCGTTCTACGGCCCCAAGATCTCGGTACAAACCAGAGACGCGCTGGGCCGCAACTGGCAGATGTCGACCATCCAACTCGATTTCAACACGCCCGAGCGGTTCGAACTGGAATACACCGCGCCGGACGGCTCGCGGCAGCGTCCGGTCATGATTCACCGGGCCCTGTTCGGCTCGATCGAGCGGTTCTTCGGCATTCTCACCGAGCACTACGCGGGGGCGTTCCCGGCGTGGCTCGCCCCGGTGCAGGTCGTCGGTATTCCGATCGCGGACGAGCATGTCGAACACCTCCATCGGGTGGCGAAAAAACTGCACGCCAAGGGGATCCGAGTCGACGTCGACGCGTCCGACGATCGCATGCAGAAGAAGATTCGCAATCACACCATGCAGAAGGTCCCGTTCATGCTGCTGGCCGGAGCAAAGGACGTCGAGGCCGGTGCAGTGTCCTTCCGATTCCGAGATGGCAGTCAGATCAATGGTATTCCGATCGACGAAGTAGTGACCAGCATCACAGACTGGATCGCGCAGCGCGTCAACTCCTCCCCCACGGCCGACGACTTCACCGTCGAAAGCGACTCACGCGCGAGCCGATGACCCCGACCTGATGTCGGTTTTCACTTGGATGCCCGTGGTGCACAGCCTCACCTTGGAGGATCATGAGATGACCGGCGTCACCAGGAAGGGACTGATGAAGGTCGAGGAGATCCTGAAGGCGAAGGCCGATCGGTGGAGACCATCGAGCCCGGCCTCGTCAGCATTGGTGACGTCGTCAAGGCCTGGGTGGCGGACAGGAAACTCGAGACGGGCCTCCTGCGGGACCTCTACCTCGCCCATCGCTAGCCCATTTGGTGGTATGTCGGAAGCCCCTCAGCATGCACTACGTTCGGTAACGTCGCGACATCTCCCGGCTGACCCGAGCGTGGCGTACCGTCCTCGCGTCAGGGGGGTCCCCGGAGATCCAGGAGCCCAGCAACATGAGCTATGTCGATAGGTATCGATCCGCGCACCAGGCATTCAACCGCCGTGACTGGACGGCCGTCGTGCAGGATTTCGCTGCCGACACCGAGTACACCGATCAGGCGCGCGGAGTGGTACTCAAGGGTCCACAGGAGTTGGTGGACTACCTCCGAGCCAACTGGGTGGCCTCCTTCTCCGATGCCGCGATCACCCAGATCGACTACATCGATGCCGGTAGCCAGGTGATCGCTCAGTTCGCCGGAACCGGTACCAACGACGGGGCATTCGGGCCGATGCCACGCACCGGACGCCGGGTATCCACCCCTTTCTGTGAGATCATGCGGTTCAACTCGGCGGGTCAGATCATCAGCGGAAGTCTGTACTACGACCTGGTCACGATCCTCGTCCAGCTGGGCCATATGGAGGTCCCGCCGGCGATCTGAAGGGGTCCGGTGACCTTGCTAATCAGCCATGCTGAACTCCAGAATCGCTCCGGGGTTGTGGAGCTTGTCAGTCGGCGGCCCGGATTGGGGCCCCGCCCGGCCAGTACTGTCAGTGACGATATAGACGGTACGGTTGTCCGGATTCAGCGCCAGGTCTCGGTAGCGATTCGTGGTCTTGAAGAACTGGGTGACGTCACCTTGGACCGAGCCGCCGTCCTGCGTGAGTCGCAAGCAGTACAGGGCGCCATTCTTCAGACTGGTCACCAGCAGAGAGTTGCGCCATGGCTCGAACCCGCCCTTGTCGGCAGGCACGAAGTCCATACTGGAGGGCGCAATCGACGGCCAGCAGATGTATGACTGTTCACCACACGCCGGGTCCCGAAAGTTGTATCCGTTGGCCACGGTATAGAGCGTCTTCAGGGGCTCCACATAGTCTGGACCGGTCCACGCGGTCTCCTTCAGTTGGGGGACTGATGGCGCAGAAGCATAGCTGTCGTATCGCAGAGCGGGGCACGGTGGCGTGATGGATGCGGACCAATTCGCGTAAGCATAGGTTTGGTCGTCCTTGAAGCCGGAAATATACGGCCAGCCATAGTTCCCGCCCGCCTGAATCAAGTTGATCTCATCGTCAGATTTGGGGCCATGTTCCGCCGAGAAGAGACGGCGCTCTGATCCGAAGACCAGACCCTGCGGATTCCGATGTCCATATGAGTAGATATGGCTTCGAACTCCGTTGATCACCGGATTGTCCGACGGGATGCCACCGTCGAAATTGAGCCTCAGAATCTTCCCGACGTACATCGCCCAATTTCGCGCATTGACGTCGCCCACGCTAGGAAGACCTTGGGCTTGAATCGGATTGCAGAAGCGCTCGAACTGATTGTTTCCCTGATCCCCGACCGAATAGTAGAGCTTCTGATCCGGACCCAGCAGCAGGCGCCCAGAATTGTGATCCGAGCTGGCCGGCAAACCACTGATCAAGTCGGCCGGATTGCTCAGCACCTGCGCCGCCGGATCGTAGGTGTAGCGCACTATCTTCATGCGGCGGTCGACCGCACCGTTGGGAGAGAGATCGTAGGTGTACGCAAGGTAGACGTCACTGTTGCCGCTGCCCTTGCCGAAGTTCGGCTGAAATGCCATACCGAGCAGTCCGTCCTGACTCTCGCTGGCGTACGCATCGGCGATGGTGAGCACGGTGGTTTTCGAACCATCGGCCGGATTCACCCGGGTCACTGTCTTTGCCGACTTCTCCGTAACCCAGAGAAAACCGTCGGGACCCCAGGTGATCTCCCACGGGCCAGCCAATCCGGTAGCCAGGACGCGAAATACGAACGATTCGCCCGTGCGAGGCACTCCCAGCGGCTTCTCCAGGGAGGCCGTACATCCCGCCGTTGACAACACGAGCAGGGTGGCCATGGCCAAAAGCCGCTTCATGTGTCGTCTCCTCGTCGGTAAGCGCGTTTGGCCGGTTTCAGGAATGCCTCCGCGCAGGTGTCGCCTACGGCGGACCCGCACAACAACCGCTCGGTTCGTGCGACGCAAAGTACACGACGTCACTGTCCGTCATCTCTCGGGACGGGAAGGCCGCGGCGGACGGAGGTGGCACAGGGCAGCCCGACGTCGACAGTCGCTCGTGGACCGGGCGGTGGCCGGGTCACCGGTGAAGGTGTGCGCCGTCTTCTCGAACGGGTTGCCGCAACCGGACGCGTTGAGATTGTTCCAGGAACCGCCCTCTCTCCATCCCCAGACGGCGCCGCTCGCCCCACCGATCACCCACAGCACGAGCTCGTCCCAGGTCTTCACCTTGTTGGCCGCCGCGCCCACCGCCCCAAGAGTCGCGGCGGCGATAGCGGCGATCATCAGCACGACGAGGAAGGCCATCCGTCCCGAGGCGTCGACGTAGCTGGCCGGGTGGCCCATCAGGTGGAGGGGCGCTGTTGCATCGGCTGGGGCAGGCATGGTCATGGTCAACCGGGTAGGTACTCCGATCAGGGGGGACAACCACGAGTCCTTCACCTCTCCTTGTAGCACGCGAACCGGCTGGTCCAGCTACCGCCATCGCACCCACGACGAGGCGGGCAGACAGCTGGAGGGGTCACTGTCCACCGGGCGCGATGTTTACTGTGAGGTGAGAGGGGGTAACTGACAGCAACGACGGCCTGGTTCCGGAGCGTCCCCCGGGGCGTCGCCGAGACTCTGGAAGGGAGCTGGAGATGTGACTGTTCCCTCACCCGACCACTAAGAAGGAGCAGGGAGATGAACGTTGAGTTGATCGTTCTCGTGGCGTCCGGCTTGGCAGTCCTTGTCTTTGGGGTGCTCATAGGGTTCAGGTTCAGTGAGCGGAAACGCACGACGCGAGCTAGACGCCAGGAAGCAGCACAACTCTTTCTCTACAGGCAATTGCATGAGCTACGAGACGCAAGACGAAAGAGCCCCCCTACCCGAATCAACGTGGGGTCCCTCCATAAGGCTCAGTAGTGGAGCTTGAAGAGCGACGATGGGCGACGAAGTAGGAGGTGATGGGCCATGATCACCATCGACCGTCTCGACCGTCTCGTCCCAGAACTGCAGAGCACTGGGCAGCGGCCGGCGTGTTGGGGGGTGGATCCAGAGATGTTCTTCGGACCTGGTGATAGCTCTGCGGGTAGCCCGTTGCATGTCTGGGAGCGGCGAGCGCTCGCAGTGTGCGCGGACTGCCCCGTGGCGGCCGCATGCCTGGCTGAGGCCTTGAAGTTTCCGGGCGCCGACCAGTACGGCGTGGTCGGGGGCATGAGCGCGGAGCAGCGGCGGGAAGTACTGGGAGCATCGCGTCGGAAGCGGGGGCGAGTGCAGCGAGCCCGCAGGGGCGGCCAGAATAGTTTCCCGGCTCCTGGTGGTGAGCGGCGGCCGATGCGCAGCTCGGGGACAGCGGCTGCCCCTGCCGCCGTCGGGGCTCAGCGGGGCCCGTGGCCCGCGCGGCCTTGAGTTGGGGCAGTTGGGCCGACGACCGCAAGCTGGCCTGATGCGGTACCTGTCCGAACACCCGATAGAGTGCCACGCACTGCTGGCGCGTGCCAGTGCTATTGGGTGCCGATGGATCACCGAAAGGAACTCGCATGGGCATTTTTGACAAGGCCAGAGATAAGGCCGAACAGCTTATCGGCGAGGCGAAAGAGAAGATCGGCCAGATGACTGGCAATGAGAGTGTTGAGAACAGTGGAAAGCGGGATCAATTGTCGGGGGAGATCAAGGAAGTCGGACACGATCTGCGCGACAAGGCCGCTGGGACTGTTCACGACGCGAAGGAAAAATCCAGCGGTGACGACAAGTAGCCGAGCGAGCTGCTCGGTTCATGAGTGCCCAACATCGCTGCGGCTATTTCGATGTCCGTGACGGGGCTGGGCGATGGGGTGGTGCCGGTGTCGGCCTGCCGGAGCCAGTACCGCAGAGGTAGCGGTGCCACCCCAGTGCGCTGCTAGATCCGTGTGTATTGCTGCCTGGGGACCTACTTACCGCGCGACACGTGGTTCCCAGGCAGCGATCACGGCGCGGTCGGCAGCCTCCGGTGAGGGTGGGACTGCGGAACCTGGGACTGCGGAATCACAGTGTCAGCCAAGGTCCTCCTCGCCCAGGCGGTGTACCCGGACGAGGTTGGTGGAGCCCACCGTGGCCGGTGGGGATCCCGCGACGATCACCACCAGATCACCTGGCTGGTACCGCCCGATCGACAGCATCGCCTGGTCCACCTGCCGGACCATCGCATCGTTTGCTCAACCGCACCGCCGACAACCTCGGTGACTGCGTGCAAAGCATAAAGACGATCGCCGGCCATGCAGAGATGATCGGGCCTGCCGTCGAGCACATCAACCGAACCGGTAAAGAATTGGTAAGTACGCTGCCACTGCTGTACGAAGGTGCCGAAAGTATCGGCGCTGAGCCGACACCTCCGGCGGCTCCGGCAGCTCCCCCATCAGGCCTGGGTTACCTCGATACGTGACGATGATATCGGATCGTTGGTACCACAACGGCACTTACAGGGGTTGGTAAGTGTGAGCACGCGGGCAGGTGCCGGGTAACCAGTGATCAGCTTCCGCGGTGAAGGGTCAGCAGGGCCGGTGAAAGCGGGCTCAGGTCATGCGACGGCTGACCTGCACGCGGCGAGCGTGCTCTCCCCGCTGGCCGGGGTGACCACCGCATCGGTGGCCGTCGCCGGCCCATGACCCTGGCCTGAGCTGAACATGAATCTGATCACCGAGCGATGAGACTGTCCGGTAGGGATTCGAGGAGCTCGGCGGGGCCGTCGTAAATCTCCGCCGCACCCGCCTCGCGCAGCTCTTCGCTGCTGATCCCGCCGGTGAGCAACGCAATGCAGGCAAGCCCCGCCTTTTTGCACGCCTGCACGTCCCAGACGGTGTCACCGACGAACACCGCCGCTTCGGGAGCCACCCCACCGCGCTCCAACGCGATCTGCAGGATGTCCGGCGCCGGCTTGCTTTCCTCCGCGTCGTCGGCGGAGGTCGCCGCCGTGACAACGTCCTCCGCATCAAGCGCATCGCGCAGTGCCCGCATCTCACGTCCACTGGCGGAGCTGGCCAGCACGACCCGCAGGCCGCGATGGGAGCACGCTCGCAGCAGGTCCGCAGCACCGTCGAAGGCTCTCAACCGCGACCAGTAGGGGGCGTAGAGGGCTGTGTGCGCGGATCGGAGCTCGTCATCGACCGCCCGGTCGCGATCGCCCGGGAGAAGGTGATCGAGCAACTTGTCCGAGCCCATGCCGATGGCGCGGTGGATGCGGGCCATCGGGACATGGTGGCCATACTGGCGAAACGCCTCCCACCAGATAACAGCGTGCAAGTAGTTGGTATCGACGAGAGTGCCGTCAACGTCGAACAGCACTGCGGACATCGTGGTCATGCTGCACGGGTTACCCCTTGCACCGCGACAGCATGCACCGTAATCCCGATGATGCAGGTACTGAACGGCAAGAGGACGGTGGATGGACCTATCTCGCTCGCGAGTTCCTGGGCGGAGCCTTGTCCGGCCCGCGACCGGCGTCCTGCGCGCCCGCACGGCCGTGGCCGTGGCCTTCTCAGTGAACGGGTTCGCGTTCGCCTCGTACATCTCCCGGGCCCCCGGGATCCGCGACGCGCTCGGGCTTTCCTCGGCACAGCTCGGGCTGCTGCTGCTGTGCCTGTCCAGCGGCTCGATCATGGGACTTCCGCTGTCCGGGCGGATCGTGCACCGGCTCGGCCCAGCCCGCGCTGTGCTGGCCGCCTCATTGACGGTCACGGCGGGGCTACTCCCCCTGTCCGCCGGGCTGCAGGTTGGCATGGTTGGCCCGGCGGCGGTCGGCTTCGTGCTCATCGGGCTCGGAGTCGGGATCTGGGACGTCGCGATGAATGTTGAGGGCGCAGACGTCGAGCGGCGACTCGGCCGATCCCTGATGCCGCGGCTACACGCCGCGTTCAGTCTCGGCACGGTGGTGGGAGCCGGCGTCGGGGCGGCTTCGGCGACCGCCGGTGTGCCGCTGGCCGCGCAGGTATCCGTCGTCGCGGCGCTCGCGCCCGTATCGATGGCTGTCGCGGTCCGCTTCTTCCTGCCCGTGCACGACGACGCCGACGCATCTGGCGGCCACGGGGTGCTGGCGGCCTGGTGTGAACCGCGCACGCTGCTGATCGGAGTGCTGGTACTCGGGTTCGCCTTCATCGAAGGTTCGGCCAACGACTGGATAGCTGTGGCGATGGTCGACGGCTACGGCACCAGCGAGGCCGTCGGCGCGATCGGCTTCGGCCTGTTCGTCTCGGCGATGACCATCGGGCGGCTGATCGGGGGCGCGGCTTTGGACCTGTTCGGCCGCGTCGCCGTACTGCGGGCGACCGCCGTCACCACGTTGGCCGGCTTGCTTCTCGTCGTGCTGGGCGGCAGCACCGCATGGGCGCTGGCCGGGGCCGCGCTGTGGGGTCTCGGGGCGTCGCTGGGATTTCCGGTCGGGATAAGTGCGGCCGCTGACGACCCGGTCAGGGCTGCCGCCCGGGTGTCCGTGGTGAGTTCGATCGGTTACGCAGCGTTTCTCGCCGGTCCGCCGCTTATCGGTCTGGGGGCGCAGAGCGCGGGGATCCTGCGAGCGCTGTTGATCGTGCTCGGCGCGGTCACGCTCGGCTTGCTGGCGTCGGGTGCATCACGGCCGCTCGCCCCGGCGGCCGAGGAGCCCATCAGTGGGTGACATGTGCTGGCCCTGCACGGGGCCACAGCGCGGCCCCGTGCAGGGTGGAAGGCCGGTACGACGACTGTGAGGAGGCTCCCGTCGCCGAACCGGCCAGCTCAGGGGGCGACTCGTCGCACCGCGAGCTCTTGGCTGGCCAGGACGGCACCTCCGCTGCTGTGTGTGAGACCGCACGCTGTAACCTCAAGACAACCGGGAGTAACGAGCCGCGACCAGAGCACGACAGCCGCATCACTGACGCACCAGTGCTGCACAAGGTGGTTTTACCTGCAGAAACGCTGTCGGCGAGAGGTGACGACATGGCGCTAAGACGGCAGCGTTTGTCCCAGCGCTGCAAAGCTGTCGGGTTGACTCAAAGGTCACTCCCCCAACTCCTGGGAGTGGAACGCTCCACCGTCGCCCGAGGGGAAGCGGGAGACACCGCGCCACTCCCGTCGATACGACCAAACGTAGTCAGCGCCCGGCAGGTGTCAGGAGCCGAGCTACCTACCGAGTCCGAGAATGCCACGATGACGCGAGCCTCATCGGCCGACATCGAGGTGACGATCCCGGTGCCGCTGGCGGAGTTTCGGTCGGAGGTGTGGCTGGACCGGGCCGAGTTCGAGGATCTGATCCGCCCGCGGGTGCCACTCGTTGCGCGGCCCGTCTCGGGGGAACTCGGTCGCCCGGTCGCCGTCGAACCTGAGGTCGTGATCACGCTCGGCCCTGTTCGGCCAGGGCTTCCGGCCGGCATTGTCCCCACTGTCGATATCAACATCGCCCGCGCGCCCATCGGGCCAGCCCCGACAACGGTGGGATTCGCCGGATCCGACGTTCCCGAGCCGGCCCAGACCGACATCCCAGACCTCTCATCCGTGACCACCATCCCCCTGAACATCCCCATCGCTGACATCCACCGGCGCCGGGCTAGGTCGCGGCGATTCAAGCGGTTCGCAGCAGCGGGCGTCCTCGCCCTCGTCGGGGGCGCGGCGTCCGCGTCGTTCATAACCTCCAACAACGGTCCCATCCTCCCTGCCACCGCCGGGAACCCTGCGCCCGCAGCTCCCGCGGCTGCTATCCCGGCACCCGACGCCGGCAGCAGCACCGGAGCACCCGCCGCCGCACCGAACACACCAGCCGATGGTCCCGCCCCGCCGGCGGCAGCCGCGGTGCCCGCACCTCACACCACCACCCGGAGCACCAGCAGGTCCAAACCTCCTGCCTCGATGCGGACTCCGCCGCCGCGCACCCCAGAAATCTCGCCTGAGGCCTATGTGCGGTCTCGAATGGCTGAGCTCAGCGGGAGTGATCAGAGCAGGGCACGCCTTCGTCCAGACTCCCCGCCGCACCGATGACGAAGCGTTCCAGTGCTCGCCCGGATACCCTGCACGACCACGGGGCGAAGCATGACCGCTACACCCGCTGCAAGAATGTCGAGTGTGGTCCAGACACCTGCGGGTTCCGCCGACACGCCTCCGCCATGCCCTCCTCGCCCGTCCGATCCTTCCGAGCTCGGGTTCGTACGCAGGCCCATGGTGCGCTGGCTCGATCCCCACCAACTCGTCGACACCGCGGTCCGGGTTCTGCTGTCGGGCGTCTTCAGCTCCTACGCCGACAACCGGGAGTTGCAGGCGCTGGAGCTACCCCAGATCCCGGACCGCTCCGGGAAAGCCGATCTGTGGCTGGACTACGTGGCCGACGTCGGCGATGGGTGGAACTCGACCTACACCGTGGCCAGGCTCCTGGCCACCGAAGAGCTCAAGCTCGACTGGGACGGCGAGACCCACGCCACCGAGCGGGGACGGATCCTTGTCATGGGGGGCGACCAGGCGTACCCCGTGCCCACGGCCGCGGAGTACGAGAACCGCATGCTGGGTCCGTACCGGGCGGCGCTGCCGTGCGTCCCCGGGGAAGCTCCGGAGCTCTTCGCCATTCCGGGAAGCCACGACTGGTACGACGGGCTGGTCAACTTCACCAGCATCTTCTGCCGCAGCCGCTGGATCGGCGGATGGCGAACGCGCCAGCGCCGGAGCTACTTCGCGGTCAAACTCCCGAACGGCTGGTGGTTGTGGGGCATCGACATCCAGTTCGGGGCCTACATCGATGAAGCCCAACTGCGGTACTTCGCCTACGTCGTCGTCGATCAGGTGAAGCCAGGGGATCGCATCATCCTGTGCACGGCCAAGGAGGTCGACAGCGGCCGGAAGCGGGACGAGATCCATTCCGACCGGGATGTGGGGTTCCTCGAGCGGGAGCTCATCCGGCCGAGTGGTGCCCGGCTGTTGCTGTCCCTCAAGAGTGGAAAACATTACTACTGCCGCTACGAGGAGGAGGATGGCTTTCGCCAGCACATCCGTTCGGGCGGCGGCGGCGCCTTCTTGCATCCCACTCACAATCTCCCCGAGCGCATAGACCTTCCCGGAGCAGAAGAAGCCATCACCTACCGCAAAGCCGCCACCTATCCATCACCGGCGGTATCGAAACGGCTGAGGAAGCGGATCTGGCTGCTTCCTCCCTACAATCTTCCCCTTGCTGGGGTGTTCGGCGCGATCCATGTCCTGTTGGCGTTCATGCTGGGACTGCACCTAGGAGACCGCCACGTCTCGCTTGGCCTCGGTGACCTGCGTCAGGCTCTATGGGAGAGCCCGACGTTCTTCCTCCTCATCCTTTTCATGATCGTATCCTTGGCTGGGACGGTGCGCTTCGCCCACGATGCCAGAGGTGTCGGTCGATTCCTGGTTGGGATGGTCCATTCGACGCTGCAAGTCGCGGGCGCGGCCGGGGTCATGATTGCCGCCTCCTGGCTCTCGTCTGCCTTCGGGCTTCAGGGCGGGTGGTCCTTGGTCGCCTTCCTCAGCCTGGTCGGCGTGGTGGGTGGCATCGGGGGAATGGTGGGCCTGTCGGGCTATCTCTGGGCCGCCAACTGCTTTGGCCTGCACCAAACCGAAGGATACGGAGCCCAGCACCACCAGGATCTCAAGCATTTTATCCGCCTGCATATCGACGCCGACGGTGACCTGACGGTGTACCCGATAGGCATCGACCGAGTCGGTCGGAAATGGACACTGTGCCCGGACGCGCCGGCGCATGCTCCGTGGTTCGCTCCACATGGTCCTGAGCCCGAACCGCACCTCATTGAAAAGCCAATCACAATCAGCGGTCAACCAAGCTCAGCAGATTCTCGGGGCGACCTCGCCTGAGCGCGGCCGTGTCGGTCCGGCAAGGCATGGGTGCGCTGTACGCGCGAGTCGATCGCTGGGACGCGGCGATCGTCGGCTACGCATTGGTCGCCGCGGTCTTCGCCCCGCTGACCGTGCCTGCCGCGGTGGCCGTGCTGGTCCCGGGTCTGCTGCTGCTCGCGCTGCGCGCGACGCGTCCGGTGCGGCCGCTACCGTCCGGTGCCGTGTCACCGGGAGCGGCCGCGCTGTGGTTGGCCTTGGCCGCCGTCGGCGGTGCGTGGTGGCTGGTCGCGTTTCTCTGGGGCAACGACCCGGAGCATCCGACGTTGAGCCTGTTGCTCGACCCGGTGTTGGAGACCTATCCGGGTCGGACGCTGGGCTATGCCCTCTGGCTGGCGGCCGGGCGCTGGTTGGTGACCCGGTGACTCCGTACTGCGTGATCGCCACCGGGTTCGCCGTGGTGGTGGGCGCGATGCTGGCCGCACAGCGGCTCGGGGTGGTTGGTCGATGGCACTTCCGGCCGCTCGGCGATGCGGTCCACACCGTGTTACGCGATCGGGTCGGCCGGTGGGTCGTGCTCGTGTTGTGGGTATGGGTCGGGTTTCACTTCCTCGCCAGGTGAAGCCCGTGGGGTTACCCGGTCGCCCGGCGCGGCGCAGCGGCGCCCCACACTGCCATAAAGCTGGTCAGCACCAACAGGTGACGCATCGACACATTCTCGCCACGCAGAAGCGGGATCTGGCGACCACAGCAGTTCTTCACCCGAACGCTCGAGCACGCCCCACTCAGTCTGGTTGGCCCTCGCTGGGCGCGCCGTACGGCCGTCTCCCCCAGAGCCGTACGGCGAGCGGGGAGACCCACGACGGTGGCAGGACAGCGGAGGCGCCGCGTGAGCCCTGCGCTCTCTGATCTGCCGATCCCCAACACAGCATCGTCAAGCGAGGCACTCTCTGTCAATCCTGCGGCAAGCCGGTATCATGCCCGCCGAGTTCCTCGCACTGCTTCGTTGACACCCAGCTAGGCAAAAGGCGGTTCTCCGTGGTCACAACCGAGTGTGCTCGTCGAGCGGCTCGGAGTGGTTGAGCTGGTAACCAAGCCCGCATCGACACGTGCCGGCAAATGCAACCAGCTGCACATACCGATCATCCACAATGCGATGACCGGCCGGTCAACCGGCCAGAGCGGTCCCCGGCGACACCGGTGAGTGTGGGCGAATGCCACCAGAATTGCACCGTGGGAGCCCAGTTCTGGGGTAGCTCACCAGCCGGGCGGCCACGTAGGAACCACTGACTTGGAGCGGACACTGACCACTCCCCCGCCGGGACCGCCCCACGTGACAAGCTCACCCGCCACTCATGACGGTCGGGGGTAACAGCGTGGGGGTCGGCGACGAGGGGTAGGGCATGGGCGTGCTCAGGCACTTGATCGTGGTGGTGCCCGGTATCGGGGGCAGTGCGCTGACCGCACCCGACGGCACGTCGGCCTGGGACGTGACGGCGCGCGCGCTGACGCACGCGGTGATCGACCCGGGGGTGTTGGACTTTGACCGCGAGCTGGTGGCGGCGCGGCTGGTCGACACGTTGACGGTGCTGCGGCCGTGGCTGGTGGTGCCTGGTTACGGCGGCTGACCCATCGTCTACGGACGAGCTTTGGTGCGCGGTTACGGGTGGTTGACTACCGCAGTGGTGTGTCGGTGCCGGGCGAGGTGCAGCGCCGAACTCATCACCGAAGCCTGGTACGCAACTCCGCACATTGCTGCCGACCCCTTCGCCGCGACCCTGGCCGCCGCGCTCGTTCAGGCTCTCAGCGACCAGACCGACTACCCCGACGAGCTCGACCAAGTCCTAGGGGCCGCGGCCGAAGCCGCGTCGACCAGCGAACGCCGCAACACCCTCACCCTGCTCCGCACCCTCGCCACGACCCGCGACGACCGAGCCCAGCAGCTTCACCGGATCGCCGCCGCCATCGCCCCGACCGGCGAACGCTCCGACTGACCAGCCCATGCCACCCGACCGCAACCTCACCGTCGGGACAGCTCACACTTACAAGAAGCCGCGCCTGCTGTGGCGGGGGTGACCGCGAAGACCTCTGTCAGCGGCGGCGCGGCAGCAACCGGGATAAGGCGGTCAGCCACACTCGGTCGACGGGCGCGTAGTGGACCCGGGAGCAGCCAGCACAAGATCGACAGCAGCAGCATCCGACGATCATCCACAACCGACCAGCATACGAAAAGTGCCGAGCTCGCCGCCGAGCCTGAGCGCTTTCTCCGCGGTGAGCAGGAGGGAATGAGGCGCTGAGACGTCTGCTGCGGAGTGGCTAGCGGGAGGCTTGCTCGCGGAACTCCCGCACCGCGTCGGCAATGGCATCCACCTCCAGCACGTCGACCATCAACCCGACCTGCTCCTCCCACACCTCAGCGGGAACCGCAGCGCGCAGCTCATCTTCGAGGATGTGGTACACGGGGAGGCCCAACTGGGCCCCAGCCAACGGTCCTGCCCAGCTCGGATCACCGAGCACCACCGTTTCGGCGGCGATTCCGGCGCTCTCGGCGTCCGGCGCGCCGAGCAATACCAGCAGCGAGTCGCCACCGTGCTCGTCGACCAGACGCTTGATCGTCTCCTGGGTGGACAGGTCCATGGCTCCGGCAGCCGTTCAAACGAAGCATTCGGTGGCGACATAGGCCACTGAGGCTCCGGCCGCCTGGACACAGGTCGCGATCGCGGGCCCCGCGACGCCGTCCCGTTCGCCGATCACGATGACCTGCTTGCCGTCGAACATCAGTCCTCCTTCACTCCTTGTCGGTCCAGCTGAAGTCGGCCCAACTCGGTGGCCAGCCAGGTATCCACCTGCTCGGGGAGCAGGCTGGGATCAGCGATCCGCGCCACCTCCTGGCCACCCTGGTAGAGCAGCAGCGTGGGCAGGCCGCGCACCTGCAGCGCCATGCACAACCGTCGCGCCTTACTCGCGTCGAGCTTGACCACGGTCAGTTCGGGGTGCGCGCCCGCGACGGCCTGCAGATGTGGCGCCAGCGCCACGCAGGGGCGGCAGCTGGTCGCCCACACGTCGATCAGCACGACACCGGAGGCGACCAACTCATCGAAGGTGTCCTTCGTCGCGTCAACCACACCAGCCATCATCAGCCTCCATTGCGCTCGAGTAGGACGCTCATACCGTCGGACACCTGGCTCATCCGTCCGAGGAACAGGCTGCCCTTGGCCAGCAGCAAGACCTTGTCCGCGGTGCCGGCCCGCAGCCGGGCCAGGGCGTGCGGCAGGTAGCAGATCGCCGATGCCAGATGACCTTGGGTGGGCGCGTATCCGGGCATGCCGCGTGATGCGACGAAATCCTGGATCTCGTCGCGGCGGATGTCGCCACGGCGGACGGCCAGCGCGGCGATCGTCTTGTAATTGCGCGCGGCCACATCACCGGAGCCCTGCGGCTCGGTGACCTCGGGGTCGTGCAGTTCGGTGGCGTAGTCGTCCACATCGGTCATCCGCATGCCCAGCGCGTCGAGTGGCCGGATGATCAGATCGTGCATGATCTGCGCACCCGAGCCGCCCGAGGACACCCGGTGCCGTCCCACGGCGTCCAGCCGAATCTTGGGTGAGACCCCGTCGTCGGCGGTCACCAGCAGCGCGGCTCCGCCGATGACGTCCTCCAGCACCGGGAGCCCGTGCTTGAGATGGCCCTCGAACTTCATCCCGAGCTTGGGTAACGACCCACCCGCGACCACCACGACCTGCTCGAACACTCCCGCCACCACCAGGCTGGCCGCAACCACCAGGGCCGGGATGGGACCTGCACAGAAGTCTTTGACGTCCGCGCCGGACGATTCACTGAGTCCGGCGGCCACCGCGATGGCCTTGCCCATGTTGCCGCCACCGCGCTGGTAGCGGTCGCCGACGGCTTCTTCGGAACAGGAAATCGTGTAATCGACGGCATCGGGAGGCAGACCGTTGTCGTACAACAGGTGCAGCAGCGCCAGGGTTCCGGTGGCCTTGCAGGCCAAGTTCTCCAGCAGGACGGTCGCGGCCAGCGACTCATCCTCGTCATGTGCCCCGCGCAGTGCTCCGGCCAGCGTGTCCGGCGCCAGGTGCAGCGACAGCACACCGGGTCCGAGCGTGGCGTGGACATCCGTGGTCGCGGCGCCGATGCGGGCCAGGTCCAGCGCAGCACTCAAGGGGTGCCCGGCCAACCGCTTCGCCGCGTTTTCGGCAACCTCGCCGGTCAGTTTCACCAGGTCGAACTCGTCGACCGCAGCCATCAGCCCGAGGAACTCCTGCTCGGGCATCAGCTCACCGAACGGCATGAACTGTCCCGCGTCGAGCTGCCCCTTACCTTCCGAGCCCACCCCGATCCAGGGGCGCGGCGGCAGGTCACGGGGGTGGCAACCCCCCAGGAACGCCTGATAGGGCGGGTAGCGGACGGCATCCTCGAAGCCGCGCAGATTGGTCAGGAACCGGCTGGTCAGCTCCGCGTCACCGGCCAGCGTGCGTAGTGGCTTGGATCCGTGCCGGGCCAGCCCCGGGGTGTGCGCCAGTACGAGGCTGGCCGCGCGAACGACCGCGTCAGGCATCGGTGTGCTCCTGCCCGTCGACGTCGAAAATGGTCGGCTTGTCGACCGGCGTGGCGATCGCCTCGAGCGCGCGGCGCACCAGCCGCCTACGCCACGCACTTTCGGCAGCCGGGGACAAACTCGGGTCACCCGAGGGATAGGGAATGCCCTGACCCGGCACGATTCGCGGCGCGCCGACCTGCTCGGCGATCGTCACCAGATTGGTCACCAGGGCGGTGGGGATACCGGCCCGCTCCAGCTCCTTCGCTAGCGTTGACCCGCAACGCGTTCCGGTTCCTCAAGTGGCGGTGAGGATCGCGGCCTGCACGCCTGCCTTACGCAGCTCGGCGGCCCACTCGACACCGAACCGCTGCGCGACGGCCACCGGGGCGCCGTTGCCCACCGTGGTCAGAAATTCGCCGTGCAGCGCACCGATCGCCCCTTCGCTTTCCAGCGCCCGGGCGGCGTCGAGGGGTACCAGCCGGTGCGGGTCGGCGTTGGCCAGCGTGGTGGCGAAGCCGCCTGCCACGGCCTCCCAGCTCCCGGACACGAGTGCGTTGACCCCGTCGATCGGGTAGCGCAGCCACCGGGTTGCCCGGGCTGATTCGAGCCGGTCCGGATTGCCCAGCGGGACCACTCCCCCTTCGGTCACCAGCGCGATGCAGGCGTCGGCCGCCTTCTCCACCGGTGCCGCCGGGACGACGGTGTCGAACCCGCCGACCGGAACCTCGGTGGCCTCGCGATCCCCACCGAGCCGGCGCAACACCAGCTCCACCGCCCGGTACGCCCCGCGCTGCTCGACCAGCCTGCCGATCCGGGCGAGCCCGGCGACTCGACCGTCCTGCGTGGTCAGCGCCGCGCCGGTGGCGAGCTTTGCGACCGCCGCAGCGACCCGGACCAACGACGACCGCATGTCCTTGGCCACCGGGCCGGAGGCCACCACCGGTGCGGCACCCGCATCGCTGATGCCGGGATTGTCCGGATGCATCGACGCCAGGGCGGGCAAGCCGGCGCCGGCCGCGGCGGCGACCAGCCGGGCGCACACCAGCCCGTAGCGTCCGCTGCCGAAGGCGGGTCCGGCGACCAGCAGCTCGGCCTCTGCCGCACGAGCCATCCGCAGTAGATCCTGGGCCACGGCGGGGTCGGACGCCGCGAAGTCGTCACCGCACACGACCGTGGCGACGATCTGGTGGGTGTCGCCGAGCAGTTGCTGCAGCAGGCGCCCTGGGCCGACCGGTCCGTCGAGCGCCCGCGGCCCGAGGGCAGCCGCATCCTCGCCGCCGAGTCCGGCGTAGAACTGGTTGATGTAGTGCACGAGTCGCATCAGGCCACCTTGTCCCGGGGTAGGTCCGGTAGGTCAGCCACCCGGCGCACAGCGGGCTCAGGGTCGCGTCGGTGAAACGTGCCAAACGTGGCCCGGTTCTCATGCACGATGCGCCGCAGTGCCTGCACGACCGGTCTCCGCTCAGCCGGGGGCGGGGGGTGACAGTCCACCACACATTGTAACCAGTCGACTGCCAGTTCGATCTCCTCTGTAGGACCAGACGGGCGAAGATCATGGGCTGACAACCCGCACCCGGCCGGTAAACGTAGCCGCACCCTGCAGACGTCGTTCTTCAAGCAGCTGCGTCCCACTGTGCTAGCCACGAGCCAGCGCTAGCCACGAGCCAGCTCCCGCTCCAGGTAATCGACCACGCCGGTCGCAAGATCACGAAACC
>JBOHHF010000206.1:0-13234 GCA_050700495.1 Pseudonocardiaceae bacterium | reverse complement strand
CTCCTACCGTCGACAGGACGTCCGCGACCGAGGATCGCCGCTGGGTCGATGATCGGTTCAGTGCCGAGCCATCCGCCAGTGTCGTCGTCGAGATACATGGCCTGGGAGCCGCGGTTCGCATTATCGTGCGCTGAAGCGGGCGGCCAGTCCCTCGAACACGGCTCGGCTTGCCGCTGGATCCAGGGCGGCCTGTTGCATGCGGGTGAACACCTCGATCTGCCAGGCGATGTCATCGGGGTCGTTGAGCCGGATCGCACCGAGGCCGTCGGCGGTCACCAGGTGCTCGTCGAGGATGGTGAAGGAGTGGTAGAACGTCGGCGCTTGGACGTCCAATGGCAGGACGCGCAGGTCGACGTTCGGACGGGTGGCAGCGTTGGCCAGGGCGCGGAGCTGCTCGGCCTGGACCGCCCAGTCTGAGGGGCGCCACCACAGCGCCGCCTCGGTGACCACCCACTGGAATTGGCGGGTCTGGTCGTCAAGGATTCGCTGGCGGGCCAGCCTTGCGTCGGCGGCCGGCTCGGCGTCCCGGCCCGCCGGGTGCGCCCGCTGGAACAGGGCCACCGCATAGGACCGGTCTGCAACAGTCCCGGCGCCACCAGGTGCTGCATGCTGCGCAGCAGCGTCGCCTGCGCTTCGAGCTGCCCGACCTCGGCCTGCTTGCTGGCGTGGCCGGCCGCTAGCTCACGGCGCAAGCTGCGCACCTCGATGCTGGCCGCCCACGCCTGCTCCACCAGTTGCTCAACCTGCGCGGCGGGCACGTCGAGTGTCTCGGCCCAGGTGCGCACATCACCGGGCGCCACGCCATGGGTGGCCGTCTCGATCCGCGACACCTTCGCCTGCGACCAGCCCAGCCGGTGCGCGAGCTGGGTGGTGGACAACCCGGCGTCCACGCGAAGCGCGCGCAGCCGCTCCGCAAGCCGCCGGCGCGCTGCCAACTTGGCAGCAGGCTTCGCGGGGGTCACACGTTACGCAGCCTTTCCGATCTGATCAAGGAACTCCGGCAGCGGGATCGCCACCCGCCACGCGTCAGCCTGCCAGGCGCGGTAGGCGTCCAGCTTGACCTCGGTAGCGCGGGCGACACCGTTCACCCCTTCCTCAGTTTGCTGCCACATCTTCACCCCCACCGCATCGTCGAAGATCCAGACATCGGTGTCAGCGGCCAGCTCCGGGTGGCGGTCGAGGTCGGCGATCCTGATGTCCTCCCCGGCCGGCACGTTCGTGGCCACCTGGGAGGCGAACTCCCAGCGCAGGTAGGCGCTCAGCCGCGAGCCGTGGACGGTGTGCACCCGTCGGATTGTCCTCCCCGCTGCGGTGTGGCTGGCGAGCAGGTCGAGCCGGTCTCAGACGGTGCGTCGTGAGACCCGGCAAGGTCCATGTCAGGCAGCCAGCGCTCTTGGCGGGGGTCAGGCACGGCAAGCATCGGCGGAGCCCGGCTGCGGTCGGTGAACGCCTCGTGAGCAACCGGGATCGCAGCCCGTGCCCGATGAGCACGGACAGCCCAGACTTGGTGATCGCGAAGCGCTTGCTAGACCACCTCAGGCTGCATGGCTTTCAGTTTCGGCGGGTCGCTCTTGGCGAGGACGGTCCTCTGGTGGGAAGTCGAGTAGGCAGGAGCACAATATGACTGCAGCGTCGGTGGACGATCCAGTGGCATCGAGTAGTGAGCAGTTCGGGCTGTCCAGGTCTCCGCTTGAACCGCCGTGCCGAGACTTTCGCTCCCGGTGGGGGTTCGGCCGTGGGGCTTGCGCGGGATGCGGTGTGGCGCCGTCACTGGACGCGCTGTCCCGGAGTGCGTCTACAGCCATCAGGAGCAGCTTGCGGTGGACGAGGACGGACGCCCGTTGATCCTGACCGGAATGGCGGATCCGAGCGCGGATTCGGTCGAGTCACGCGACATCTGTGACGGCGAACTAGCCCTACGGTGCGACCAGCTCCACATCCCCCGATGAAGAATTGGGTCGCTGCCGCGAGCCGCTACGGAGGGTTTGGGCTCAACCGGCAGCCGGTCGAAGTTCTAGAAGCCGCCGCCGGGACCGGGGTGCAGGATGGTTATTCGGACAGATCCTGCGGGGTGGGCACTGTGGGCTCGAATCGGATGGTCGACTCGGGTTCCAGGGCGAGGTCGAGGCCACTGCGCGGGGTGTCGGCAGTGATCAGCACGTTGTAGTGGTTGGGGAAGTGGCAGGCGTCGAACCCCAGCACGGTGCCGATGCGGTGGCCGTTGACCCAGAGCTCGTCGCCGCGGTCGATGACGCCGGCGTGCGCGATCTCGGCAAACCCGAGGAAGCCAACCCGGTCGATGCGGGTGCCGGGCGCGGTCTGGGTGTGGTCGGTGGTCACGAGCTCGTGCACCTCGCCTTGGCGTACGCAGCGGCTGGCATAGGGCTCGAGCTCCATACCCCGGTCGTCCCTGCGATGTAGCAGCACCTTCACCAGCGTGCCGGTCACCGGCCGCTTCGCCCCATTCTCGATCATCAGGTCGCCTCCTCAGCTACCGATACGCAGTTCGGCGCGGTAGGTCGCGTCGACCAGCGACAGCGCGGGAAGGCCGCCGTCGGCTCGGTGCTCACCCGGTGCCAGTGCCTGCTCGAAGTCCCGCAGGATGCCCAGGTATTCGTGCCACAGTGACGCCTTGAACCGAGGGGAGCTCGTGAACCCGGGATAGCCGCGGAGCATGTCGGCGCGGTGCGTGCTGCCGTCGGCGAGCAGGATCTCGACGTCCTTCCGTTCACCCGCATACGACCAGTCCAGCTTCACCCGCGCCGTCGCGCCCGAGGCCGCGCGGAGCACCACCGTGGCCTGCCGGTCGATCCCGTGGGCGTCCCGGACGATGTCGGCGCCGGTCACCTGCAGGTCGCCGAGGAACAGCCGGGCCAGGTCGTAGGCGTTCGGGCCATTGTCGGCGACACATCCACCGCCACAGCGCGCCGGGTCGAGGTACCAGCGGTCCCGGCCGATGTGTTCCTCGATGCGTTCCAGGTAGCGCACGGTCAACGACTCGACCGGCACCGAGTCGACCGACATCGCTGGCCGCAGCCGTTGCGCCAGCGTCTGCACAGCGTCGTTGTACCGGCGATGGAAGGCGGTGAAAAGGCACACCCCGGCCGTGCGAGCGTTGTGTAACAGCTCCTCGCCGTCGGTAAGCCGAGTCGCGAGCGGCTTCTCCACGCAGACCGGCAATCCCGCCGCCAGCGCATCGCGGACCACGGTGGCGTGCGCGTCGTTGGGAACGGTGACCACAACCGCGTCGAGGTCGGTGCGGCCGAGCAGCTCGTGGTGGTCGCGGTGGCAGGGCACCTGGTCGTGGAACGGTCGCAGCGCCGCATCGTCGGTGTCGCAGACGGCCGCCAGCCGCAGGGACGGGATGTGGTGCAGCGCGGCGAGATAGAAACGGGAGATGACGCCCAGCCCGATGACGCCGATGCGCAGCTGCCGCATCAGCAGGTGCCGATCGGAGCGGGGATCCGCAGCTCCAGCTCGCTGGCGAGGTAGCGCAGTTCCCGGTAGAGCGATTCGGTCAGCGGTACACCGTCGCGGCGGTTGACGTGGGCCCGCTGCGCCTCGTGCCAGCCGGGATAGCGCACGGGTGCGCCGTCGCACGCCGGCGGGCAGGCAAGCAGGGTGCCGAACAGCGCCTGTGCGTCGCGGCGGACGTCGCTGCCCGGGCGCAGGGCACCCGGGGCGATCGCGGCGACGAGAAAGCCGATGTCGTCGTCGCGCCCGGACGGTCCGCCGTTGCCCGCCAGCGCGTCGGGGTCCGGGCCGAGTCCGGCGCCGGGCACCAGCGCGGCGAGCACCTCGACCATCAGGCCCAGGCCGAACCCCTTGTGCATGCCGGTGCCGGAGCCGCCGAGCCACAGCAGGTGCGCGTCACCGCGGTCGAAGGCCGCCGGATCGGTGACCGGGTTGCCCTGGTCGTCTTCCAGCCAACCTTGCGGCACCGCCTGCCCGACTCGGGCCGCGGCCCGGACCCGGCCGGTGGGCACCGCCGTCGTACTCATGTCGAGGACGAAGGGGTAGTGGTCCCCGGCCGGTGCGGCGATGCTGAACGGATTGGTGCCGAGCATGGTGACCCGCCCGCCCGGCGGCCGGGCGATGCGCTGCCGGCCGCAGTTGGCGGCCACGATCCCCACCATGTTGTGCCGGACGGCCCGGGCGGCGTGGTGGCCGGCGCAGCCGAAGTGGGTGGCAGCCCGGACCGAGACCATGCCGATGCCGTACGCCGCGGCGCGTTCCATCGCCATGTCCATGGCCTCGCTGGCGGCCCACAGGCCCAGCGCTTGGTGCGCATCGACCAGCACGGCGGCTCCGCGGTCGGCGAGCACCTCCAGCTCGGCCTGCGGTTGCACCCGCGCCTCATCAAACAGCGGGAGGTACAGCCGGGTGAGGTTGACCAGGCCGTGCGAGGTCAGGCCGGTGAGATCGCCGTAGCACAACGCCTCGGCCGCCGCCCGGGCCCGGCCGCTGGGCACGTCGTGCACGATGAACACCTGCGCGACGAAGGCGCACAGCTGCTCGTAGGCCACCCGGATAGATGTGATCATCACTGTCATGGCGGGCCTGCCTGGCTGGACGAGAGGGTCTGGGAGAAGCTGACGAGTGTCCGTGCGACGTCGGCGGCGAAGCGCTCCAACTCCGCAAGCTCGGCGAACTCGCCGGCGGCGTGCGCGTGGTTGGCGGCGAGGTCGCCCGGGCCGAAGACGGCGGTGAACGTACCGGGCACACCGTCCATCCAGATGGCGTCGCAGGTGAAGGCGGGCTCGTCGGCCGGCCAGCGCGCGAGCCCGGCGCGGTCCAGCAGCGCCTCGCACCACGGGTCGGTGTTCGCCAGGGTGGGCAGGCCCTGTTTCAGCCACTCCAGCCGGGTCACCGACGCGGCCTGCGCCGCGGTGAGCGCGAAGTCGCGGGTCGACGCGAAGCGCCGGGCGAATTCGGCCAGGCCGTCGCGCAGCGCCACCGCGAAGGCGGCCTCCAGGCGTCGCCCAGCTTGCGGTGACGTGTAGGACAGGTTCACCAGCAGCTCCCCTGTCCCGTACACCCGGTTGTGCAGCCGACCAGTGTGCAGGCCCGCGACGCAGACCGGCCCGTCGGCGGCGTGCGGGGCCAGCGCCAGGGCCAGGTGCTGGGCGAGGAAGCCGAGCAGCACGGTGGCGTTGTGGCCGTGGTCGGGTCGGTCATCGATGGCGTCGCAGCCATCGACGCACACGCGTGCGGTGGCCGCCGCCGTGGCTCTGGGCAGGTAACGCCGGCCAGTGGGCTCGCAGAACAGGTTGAGGCGGCCGACGAACCCGCGCTCGACGAGCGGCCGGGTGCCGATCGTGCCCATGGCGCCACCCTCTTCGCCGGACACCACCTGGATGAGCACGCCCACGCGGGTCCCGATCGCCGGCTCGGCGGTGACGGCGGCGCGGATGCCGGCGAGCAGCGCGACGGCGGGTCCCTTCGCGTCGATCGCTCCGCGCCCGTGGAAACGCACGTCGTCGAAACCGGCTGGCTCCAGGCCCGAGACGGTGTCCAGATGGACGTTGAACATGACCGTCGCCTCGCGGGACATCGCTGGTCCCAACTGCAGTACGAGACTCGGCTGACCGTCTAGGAAGCCGGGGATCTCAGCGACCGCCCGGCGCACGGCCAGCGGCACGTCGTTGCCCCGGAGCGCCTCCGGTTTCACCGCGGCGTGGTGAACGGGTACGAACCCCAGCCCGGCCGCGGCCTCGGCGTAGGCGTGTTGCGCTTCCCACAGCCGTGGCGCCACGCCGTCCGGCCCGGTCTCCAGCGGCCCTGCGGTAGGCATCCGGAGCAGGCGGAGCAACAGGTCGCGATCGGCCTCGAGCAGCTCAGCCCTGCGGTCAGACATGGCGCAGCCCACCAGGAACCGCTGTCCATTCCGGTAATGTCGGCAACACCTGGTCGCGCACGAGCTGTTCCAGCGCGAGCCCGCTGGCGACGAAACCGTCGTGGCGACCTTGTCCAGCCTCGTCGCCGGCATGCGGCCGTAGGGTCAGGTGCGGTTCGATGGACCACACGCCGGTGTACCCGCCGCGCAGCAGCAGCCGCAGGCAGCCGGCCACCCGGGCCTGCCCCGCGCCCGGCAACACGTAGACGGGGTCGGCCGCGCTGCCCTCGGCGTCCTTGACGTGCACGTGCGCCACGTGGGTGAGGATGTCGGCCAGCATGTCGTAGGCCTGGTAGCCGTAGGCGATGCCGTTGCCCGTGTCGAACAGCAGGCGAAGGGCCGGACTGCCTACCGCGTCCAGCAGGGCAAGCATGCGTTCGGCGTTGCTCCCGGCCCACCCGGTGCAGTTCTCGTGGAGCAGGACGAGCCCGGCTCGTTCGGCCCGGCCGGCCAGCTCTCGCATCCGATCCGCCGCCCGCCGTCCCCATTCGCGCTCGTCGAGGCCGGCGTTGAGGTAGGACATGACCCGGATGTACCGGGTGCCGAGTGCGGTGCACCGGTGGGTGAGGATGGCGAGCTCGTCCAGGTCCTGGTCGAAGGCTCCGGTGATCGACCGCGACCAGTTGCCGATTCGCGAGGCGACACCGGCGACTGTCAGCCCCTGGACCACCAGGGCGTCGGCGAGCCGGGTGAACGCCCGGTTGTCGAGGTCCGCGACCGCGGTACCGTCGACCGTGCGCAGTTCGATCCGGCTCCAGCCGAGCTGGGCGAGTGCGTCCAGCTGGGTCCGCAGGCTGACGCCGGCCTCGTCTCCGATCCCGGCGTAGGCGATTGTCGCCTGGTCAGTGAGCACGTTCGCCCCAACCGTTGCGGTCGTACCGGCAGGGGAGCAGGCCGGCCCCGACCTGGCCGCTGGCGATGCAGAGACGTTTCGCGTCGCTGAGCAGCCGGACCACTTCGGCGTTCAGCGTGAGATCGTCGCTGCCGTGCCCAGGCGCGGCGAAGTGCTCGTAGGTCCGCAGGATGAAGGTGGTCAGCGCGTCGTCATGGAATACCGAACGCGTTTCGCGCCCGCTGGCAGTGATACTCAGCTGCGCGGTGTGATCGGCTTCGCTGTTCGAGTAATGACCGATCATTGTCCCTCGTTCCAGCTTGAGGGTGATCCGGCGCTCGCGCGTCGGTGACGTCAGGTCGGAGAAGATCTCCGTATACACCCCGCTCTCGTGGTCGAGCGACAGCCACGCGCTGCCCAGCCGCGGAATCACCACGTCCTCGAACTTCATGTCGCTCAATCGCGCGCTACAGACGTTGGCGTTACCGGCGATGGTGACGGCAACGGCAACAGAATGCGGCATCTCGATGTCGAACGCGGTGGGGTGGCCACATCCCACAAGTGATCGGGTGAAGCGGGGTTTGCGTTGGACCACGAACACCGATCGGAGGGCGCCCAGCTCGCCGTCGCGCAGGGTCTGGAGGATGCGGTGGGTGAGCGCACTGGCAAGCCACGGTGCTACCACCACCAGGTCGAGGTTCCAACGCCGGCGCAGCCGAGCGATTTCGACGAGGTCCTGCTTGTCAACCGCGAGCGGTTTCTCCACGACGATCTTCTGGAAACCGAGCCGGGCGAGCTGTTCCAGCACCTCGACGCGCGTGGCCGGGAGGCTGCACAGATGCACGACCGTGCGGTCAGGGTCGGCCATCTCGCCAGCTTGCGCCAACGATCGGACCAGCACCGCACCAGGAAGGTCAGCCTGGGTGCCCCACGGGTCGAACGTGACGATCGGTCGGTCATCGAATAAGTGTTGGGAGGCCGGCATCGCCCGCGCTCTGGATAGCACCGGCAGATGTAGGCCCCTTCCCGAGCGGCCTAGGCCGACGATGAGCGTTTGGAACACGACAACCCTCTCGGCCTTTGGATTATGACTAGAAGACCTCTCGCTTGCCCCTGTTGCTCAAACACTACAGTTATCTTTTCCGGTAACCATCACCCCTATCTTACTAATTTTGACCGGGTTACCATGGGCTAATTCGGTACCTTGAGTACTGGGTCGATGTTTTCCCGATAAATCATGCCGACGTGAGTCGAGAAAAAGCTTGACAAGTTTCCGCAACTCTCGACACGATCGTTACTTAAGAGGAGGGGGCATGAAGGATCTTTCATACGTGTCAGATGTCCGAGTCCGCGCAGCGCAACGTTCGGTGCCGTTCTTCACGCAAGCGGCGACGTTCGAAACGTTGTGGCCGCTGATCCGTGCTCACCTGAACGACGTCATGAATCGCGGCAAGTACTCGCACGGGCACAAGGTGGCCGAGTTCGAGGCCGCGCTCGCCGAGTGGACGGGCGCCCGACATGTGGTGGGTGTCAACTCCGGTACCGATGCGCTGGTTCTGCTGCTGCGGGCCTGCGGCCTGCGGCCGGCCGACCAGGTGATCGTGCCGGCCGTCAGCTTCATCGCGTCGGCGTCAGCGGTGGTGCTTGCCCGTGGGGAACCGGTCTTTGCCGATATCGACCCGCTCACCTATGCGATCGATCCGCAGTCGTTGGCCCAGGCTGTGACCCCGCGCACCCGCATGGTCATGCCCGTGCACCTGTTCTGCCAGCTGGCCGACATGCGCGGCGTGCTCGACGTGGCGGCGCGGCATGGGCTGACCGTGGTGGAGGACAGCGCCGAAGCGCTCGGCATGCGCTGGGACGGCATCCATGCCGGGCTGCTCGGCGCCGGCGGGGTGTTGTCGTTCTTTCCCAGCAAGACACTCGGCGCGATCGGTGACGCGGGTGCGATCCTCACCGACGATCCGCAGGTGGCCCAGACGGCGGCGGCGCTGCGTCACCACGGCCGGTTCGGCCAGACGCTCGACAACTTCGCCCTGATCTCCAACGCCACCGCTGTGTCCGGGGTCAACAGCAAGATGGACGACATCCAGGCGGCGGTGCTCACGGCCAAGCTCACCCGCGTCGGCGACGAGATCGTCCGCCGGGGTCAGCTGGCCGCCGCCTACACCGAGCGGCTGCAGGGGATCCCGGGCGTCGTGCGGCTGCCGACGATCGCGCCCCGGACGGCGGCGACGAACCCCGTCTTCTACGTCTACCTGATCGAGGTCGAGCACCGCGACGAGCTGGCCGTCTACCTGGCTGACCAGGGGGTGGGGACCGAAACCTATTACCCGACCCCGTTGCACCTGCAGCCGTGCTTCGCCGACCTCGGCTACTCCCGGGGAGATTTTCCCCACGCGGAGGCGGCCTGCGACCGGGCGATCGCCCTGCCGCTGTATCCAGACCTGTCCCTGCGTGACGTCGACCGGGTGAGCGACGCGGTCCGCCGCTTCTCCACAGGCCGCTTCTCCACAGGGGGGCGACGGCGATGATCCCGTTCTTCCCCCCTGACCTTTTCGAAGCCGACCGCGACGCGCTGCTCGACATCGTGCGTGACATCGGCACCGGGCTGGAGCAGCGGTTCATCCTTGGTGAACGCACGGCCCGGTTCGAGGAGGCGCTGCGTGCCGACCTGGGCGCGGCGGACGTCGTCGCGTGCGGCAGCGGCACGACCGCCCTCACGATGGTCCTGCACGCGATGGGCGTCGGACCTGGAGACGAGGTCGTGGTGCCGGCTTTCGGCTGCGCGCCGCTGGCGAGCACGGTGTGCAACCTCGGGGCGACGCCGGTGTTCGCCGACATCGACCCGTGGACCATGGTCGTGGACCCGGACGAGATGGAGCGTCTGATCACCGGGCGGACCCGGGCGCTCATGCCGGCGCACATGTTCTCGGTGATGGCCGATATGCCACGGCTGCGCGAGATCGCCGCGCGGTACCAGGTGCGCCTGGTGGAGGACTCGGCGGTGGCCCAGGGCGCGGTGCTCGATGGCCGCCCCGCCGGATTGTGGGGCGAGGCCGGCGTCTTCTCCTTCGTCCAGGTCAAGACCTTCGGCACCGCCGGCGAGGGTGGAGCCGTCGTGACCGACGACCCGGAGCTCGGCCGCATCGTCCGGATGCTGCGCAACCACGGCCAGGACGGCAAGCAGCGGTTCCTCCATCACCGCATCGGCTACAACAGCCGCTTCGACGAGATTCTCGCGGCCTTCCAACTTCAGCGGCTGCCGGGCCTGGCCGCCCGGCTGGAGCGGCGGGCGCGGATCGCCGAGTACTACACCGAGCGTTTCGCGCCGTTGGGTGACCGTAGTAACGGGGTGCTCGCCCCGCCTCCCGGACGCAACGGGCGCTGCTACTACGTCTACTCGCTGCTCGCTGACAGCCGCGACGAGCTGGCAGCGCACCTGGCCGCGCGAGGAGTCGCCAGCCACGTGTACTACCCGTCGCCGCTGCCCCACCAGCCCGCGTTCGCCGCGTTCGCCGCCGAGGGCCAGCGGTGGCCGCATGCCGAGCAGGCCAGCCGGCGCACGCTGGCCATCCCCGTCTACCCGCACCTGACCGACGCGCAGGTCGAGCACATCGCCGACGCCGTCTGCGACGGTGCCCTCCAACAGGCCCGCAACGAGGAAGCAGAATGCCGATGACGAGCGAGCTCGAACATCGTGGCACCGTCGCGGTACCACGCGCCAAGGTGCGCGCGTACGCGCGGCTGGCCAAACTCGACATCTTCGACTACTACCTGGGCCTGTTGATCGTCTGGGCGCTCCTGCCCGCCGCCGACCGCCTCGACGCCCGGAGCCTGCTCACGCTCGCGATCTTCCTGGTCGGTGAGGTCTGTGTCGTCGCCGCCACGGTCGCCTTCGACGACGTCACCGGCTACCGCGATGGCAGCGATGCGGCCAACTACGGACCGGACGCGCCCGCCCGCAAGCTGCGCCGCAAGCCCCTGCTGACCGGAGCGTTGAGCCCTGCCGAAGCGATGCGCTTCGGCAGGGCTGCGGTGGTCGTCGCAGCCCTGGCGTTCACCGTGTCGGTGCTCCTCGCGCCGCAGCGCCCCGCCTGGGCGATCGTGCTGACGGTGATGTGCGGGGCGGCGTTCATCCAGTACTCGTGGGGCGCCAAGCTCAGCTACCACGGCTGGGCGGAGGTGGTGCTCGCCGGTGTCGCGTTCGGCTGGTTGCTCGCGCCGTACGGTCTGGTCGCCGGCACGGTCAGCGGCTTCGTCGTCGTCCAGGCGTTGGTGTTCGGCCTGGGGCCGGTGCTGTTCGGGGTGTACTCGAATACCAACGACAGGGCCGGGGACGCCAGCGTCGGGCGGCGCACGGCGGCGACCGTCCTGTCGCCCCGCGGCAACGCGGTCTACATCGCGGCCGTGTCCCTGGCCGAGACCCTGATCATCGTCGGCTCGGCGGCGCTCGGCGTGGCGCCGTGGTGGTTCCCGCTGGCCATGCTCCCGACCATCGCGCTGCGCGCTGTCCAGTACTACACCGGGTTCCGCGGAGGGGACATCCTGCGGGCCCGCTGGTTGGGAATCCGGGTCCACCGGATGACCGTCGCCCTGTTGGTCGTGGTGAACCTCGTGGCTGGGCAGGGTGCGCTATGACGACCGATCTCGACGTCGCCGTGGTGGGCGGCGGGATCGCCGGCCTGTCCGTCGCCTACGCACTCCAGCGTGCCGGCCGATCGGTCCAGGTATTCGAGGCAGCCGAGGCTGTCGGCGGGCGCATGCGCACCCTGCGCCACGACGGCTACCTCATCGACACCGGCGCCGAGGCGATCCCGACCCACGGGTACCCGGCCACCTGGCGGCTCATCCGCGAGCTGGGCGTGCCCGCAGCGGACCTGCCCCGCATCACGAGCCCGGCGATGTGGCGCGGCGATCGCGCGCATCCCCACGTGGGCCGCCCGCTCGGGCTGCTCACCGGGGCGGGGCTGTCGGCTCGTGGCCGGTGGGACCTGCTGCGCCTCAACATCGGTCTCGCGCTCCGGTCTCGCGCGTTCGACCCTGACCATCCCGAGCGCACCCCCCTGGGAGAGATGAGCGTCGCGCAGCTCGCCAGCCGCTACCGTCGTGAGCTGACCGACTACCTGCTCCAGCCGCTGGTCGGCACGTTCTTCGGCTGGCAGCCCGACCGGTCGGCCGCGGCTCCGTTTGTCAGCCTGCTGCTGGCCACCCGGAACACGGCGGACTGGCGGACCTATCGCGACGGGATGGATACCCTGGCCCGCCGGCTCGCCGAACGCGTGACCGTGACGACCGGATGCCAGGTGCAGCAGGTCCGGTCCGCCTCCGGCTCAGCCCGCATCGTCGCCGGCGGCTCCGATCTGACGGCCCGCTCGGTGGTGCTGTGCGTACCGGCTCCCGTCGCGCTGGATCTGTACCCGAACGTTCCACAGGACGAGCGGATCTTCCTGGAAGCCTGCACCTACACGCCCATGCTCCGGGTGAGCTGCGCGCTTGACCGGCCGCTGATGCCCCGGGGCGGCCGGTCTTCCTACGTCGTGCTCGTCCCGGGGGTGGAGAACTCGCTGCTGGCTGCGATCACCGTCGATCACAGCAAGGCACCTGGCCGCGCGCCCACCGGCCGCGGCCTGGTGTCCCTGCTCACCTGCCCCCCGGCCACCCGCGAGCTGATCAGTGACACAGTCACTGACGCCGAGATCGTGAGCCGGGTCGTCGAGCAGGGCGAGCGGTACCTGCCGGGGCTACGCCGGGCCACCCGAGCCCACTTCGTGCACCGCTTCCGCCACGGGTTGCCCGAGGCCACTCCCGCCGCCCTGCGGCTGCGCTCTGACTTTCTCCGCCGCAGCCTGCGCGCCGTCGACTACGCCGGTGACTGGTTGATGTTGCGCCCCAGCAGCGAGGGCGCTGTCCGCTCGGCTGACCTGGCCGCATGGCGAGTCATGGCCCACACCGATCACACCGCGCACCACGCCGGGGGAATTTTTCATGGGGGAGCATTCCATGGACAAGCGTAAGAGCTTTGATGTCGCGGTGATCGGGGGAGGAATCGGGGGGACGATCCTCGCTACGATCCTCGCGCGCAACGGCGTTCGCGTGCTCTGTCTCGAGGGCGGATCGCATCCCCGCTTCGCCATCGGAGAATCGACTGTTCCCGATTCCAGCCTTGGCATGCGCGTTCTGGCAGCCCGATACGGTGTGCCCGAGTTGCAGAACCTGAGCAACTACCGCAGTATGCGGCAGAACGTTGCCGCCACCAGCGGGGTGAAGCGAAGCTTCAGTTTCTTATACCACCGTCCGGGGCAATCCAATCATCCGCAAGAGTGCACCCAGTACCCCACGTTTGGGCCCCCCCTTGGTCCCGACATGCACTACTTCCGCCAGGACGTGGACGCATACCTGTTCTCGCTCGCCGTTTCCTATGGTGCGGTCTGCCACACCGAGACGCGGATCACCGACGTGGAGTTCGACGATGACGGTGTCCGGCTCACGGCGGCGGGCAAAGG
>JBOHHF010000205.1:0-7564 GCA_050700495.1 Pseudonocardiaceae bacterium | reverse complement strand
GCGGTTCACGGGCGGTGCATCGTGATGAACCTGTTGCGGTGTTCGAGCGGAGTGGGCGGTTTGCACAGGCGGCGGTAACGCGTCGCGGCAAGCGATCATGACGCACAGCTATCTCGCGGTAAGGCTTCTGAATCGGTTTCACATGCGGTGAGCAGTTCGGCCGGTAGGTATCCGCTGGGTGAATTAACGCACCGCGTCCGTAGCTACCCTTGACATCGCGGATGATTGTGAAATCATTCACAAGCCCAAATGACAGACGACGACGGCGCTGGGACACTAGATCACCAGTGCGATCGACGAGGAGCAAGAACCATGGATTGGCGCCATCACGCGGCCTGCCGAGACGAGGACCCGGAGCTGTTCTTCCCAGTGGGAACCAGCGGTCCCGCTCTACTGCAGATCGCCGAGGCGAAGACCGTTTGCCGACGCTGTCCGGTCAATGCCGAGTGCCTGAACTGGGCACTCGCATCCGGGCAGGACGCCGGCGTATGGGGCGGCATGAGCGAGGACGAGCGACGCGCCCTCAAGCGGCGTAATGCTCGTACCGGGGCCCGTACCGGCGCCTGATCCGCGCAACTAGCACGACCCGGCGAGGGGCCTGGCACTGTCACGTGCCAGGCCCCTCGCCCTGTGCCGACCGGGATCTGACGGGCGGGCCCCCTCAACGGTGCGTTGTCAGCGGTGTGTTGTCAGTGGCAGCCGCAGCACCGCCACGGTGCCGCAGGGTTGCCTACGCTGCAGGTCCAGGGATCCTCGCAGCTCGGAATCCACCAGGGTGCGCACGATCTGTAACCCCAGCCGTTCGGCCCGTTCCAGGGAGAAGTCCGGCGGCAGCCCGCGGCCGTCGTCGGAGACGATCACTTCCAGTGACCCCGCGGACCGCTCGGCGCGAAGGACCACCTTGCCGTCGCAGCCCGGTTCGAAGGCGTGCTCCAGGGCGTTTTGCACCAGCTCCGTGAGCACCATGACCAGTGGAGTGGCCAGCTCGGTCGCCAACACCCCGAATGCGCCCGCTCGCCGGACGACGACCCGACTCGCGTTCCCGGACACCTCCGCGATCATCGGGAGCACCTTGTCCACCACGTCATCGATATCGACCCGCTCGTCCAGGGAGAGCGACAGCGTCTCGTGCACCATCGCGATGGACGCCACCCGGCGGACCGAGTCCTGCAACGCTTGACGGGCCTCGACGTTGGCCGTGCGGCGGGATTGTAGCCGCAGTAGCGCCGCCACCGTCTGCAGATTGTTCTTCACCCGGTGATGGATCTCCCGGATGGTGGCGTCCTTGGACAGCAGCGCACGATCGCGACTGCGCACCTCGGTCACGTCGCGGACCAGAACCAACGCCCCGGCCGGCTCGCCTCGCGGGCGTAGCGGCAGCGCGCGGAACAGCATCGTGGCGCCATCTGCGTCGGCCTCGATCCGCCCGGTCGGGCTCCCTTCGATCGCAGCGCGGATCCGCTGAGCGACCTCGGCGGCGTCGAACGGGTCCGAGACCAGCCGACGAGTCAGCAGCGCGAGCTGCTCGCCACGGAGGTCCGCGGCGTGCCCCATCCGATGGTAGGCCGACAGCGCGTTGGGACTGGCGTAGATCACAATACCGGTGGGATGCAGCCGGAGCAGGCCGTCACCCGCTCGCGGTCCACCCTGGCGGTCGGGGGTGGCACCGGAGGCCGGAAAGGTGCCGTCGGCCAGCATCTGGCACAGGTCCGCGGCGATTCCCAGGTACGCGATCTCCAGCGGGCTCGGTACCCGGGGTACCGCCAGGTTCGCCTCCCGCCCGATGACGGCGATCTGGCGCTCCTCCAGCCGCACCGGCACCGCTTCGCGACGCACCGGGACGCCTCGCAGCCAGCGCGGCTGCTCGTCACGCAGGATATCGCCGTCCTCCAGCGCTTGGCGCAGCAGAGGGTATCCGGCATCAGCAGCACGGGTGCCGACTACGTCCTCGGGATAGGCGGTGGGGCCCGTGGTGGGTCGGACATGGGCTACGCAGAGGAACTCGTGCGCCGGGTCAGCCATATCACTGACGGCAGTGGCGTCAGTGCCGTTCAGGGGAACCCACATCAGCAGATCAGCGAAGGACAGATCAGCGAGCAGTTGCCACTCGGCGACGATTCGCTGCAGGTGACCGACCGCTACGCCGGGCAGGTGGGTGTGCTGGGCAAGCAGCTCACTCAGCGTCGACATCGTGATTCACCCACCTCAGGCGACATCACTAGCCCTCACTCGACGACGGCGATCAAGGTCACCCTGCTGCACCACGTCGCCCTCTGAGACCGCCAGTTTCGCCGGGCCACCATCTCGGCCCGGATCTCCTCAGTCATGGATCCCTCCTCGAGACGTCGGCACCGTCATCCAACCACGGTGAGCGGACCATGGTCGGCGGAGCTATGGCGCACCGTGACACACTTGCCAACGATCGCAATCAATCACCCAAGATCAAATCGACACAGGAGGGATCGCCGCTATGTCCAAACGGGGCCGCAAGAAGCGTGATCGGAAAAAGAACGCCGCCAACCACGGCAAGCGACCGAACAGCTGAGATCGGCCGCGGGCCCGTCAACGCGCGCCTGGCGGGCCCCAGCGAGCCAGCGTGACCTCAGCGCTCGGGCGATAGCCAGGCGTGGCTTTCGACGCTGGTCACAACCTCGACAACGACGCCGTCCTCGGTCCGCTCGACGGTTACCTCCGCGCTGAGAACGGCCTGGCGCATCATGATCTCCCGGATCGACTGGCGCAACCGTTGCTTGAGCGCATCGGGGGCGTGGTCGCCGCCGCACTTGCGGGCCAGCAACGCCTTGAGGTGCTCGTCAAGACCGAGTTCCGCCAGGCATGGACCGCATTCGTCCACATGACGCTGCAACAGCTCCCGCCGCTCGCGATTGCACTCGTTGTCCAGGAACAGCCACAGCTCGGCGAGTACCTCACTGCAGTCGGTCTCGTGCGGGTCGCCGCAACTCATGACGCGACCTCCGCATCGCGCAGGAAACCCCGTTCCCGGGCCACTCCGGTGAGCATGTCGCGCAGCTGCTTGCGTCCCCGGTGCAGCCGCGACATCACGGTCCCGATCGGGGTACCCATGATCTCGGCGATCTCCTTGTACGCGAAGCCCTCGACGTCGGCCAGGTAGACGGCCATCCGGAAATCTTCCGCCAGCTGGCTCAGAGCGTCCTTGACGTCGGAGTCAGGCAACCGGTCCAGTGCTTCCATCTCCGCCGAACGCAGGCCCGACGAGGTGTGCTGCTCAGCCTGGGCGAGCTGCCAGTCAGTGATCTCCTCGGTGGGTTGCGCAGACGGCTGACGTTGCCGCTTACGGTACCCGTTGATGTAGGTGTTGGTCAGGATGCGGTACAGCCACGCCCGCAGATTGGTACCCACGCGGAAGGACTTGAAAGCACCGTATGCCTTGAGGTAGGTCTCCTGCACAAGGTCTTCTGCGTCGGCTGGGTTGCGGGTCATCCGCAGCGCTGCCGCGTAGAGCTGGTCCAGAAAGGGCATCGCGTCACGTTCGAAGCGCGCGGTGCGCTGCTCGGGCGTTTCCTGGGCAAGCTGGCCCTCGACGCCCTGGTCAGCACTGTCCGGACCGCCTGGCACCATAATCCTTTCGGGGCTCGATTCGGGCTGCCCGGGCTGGGTGGGATCCATACTGTCGGCCGCCATCACTCCGACCACCCCCATGCCCAAGTGTGCATTGGTGGTCGAGGGTACGCGCCAGCTGGACATTCGGCCCGGCGAAGTGAGTCTGCTGTGCCGCGCTACGTCGCCCACACCCATCAACCCAGCGGCCTGAGCCGGCGCGGCAGCCACTCCGCCACCGCGCGCCCCACCGCACCGGGGTCGGCCTTGAGCGAGTGGTCACCAGGCAGCAGCACGACCTCCCGCCCCGCGGCGGCCGCCGGGCGACCGAACGGATCCCGCTCGCCCTGCACGACCAGCACCGGCACGTCCACCCCGTCCAGCTCACCCATCCGAGTGCGGTCCGGCCGCCCCGGGGGATGCACCGGAAATGCCAGGCACAGCACGCCCACGGCAGCACCCGCCGCGGCGGTGCGACACGCCACCCTGGCCCCCGAAGACCGGCCCCCGAAGATCAGCGGGAGACCGGCGAAGACCCCGCCCGCGAGGTACTCGGCGACGGCCAGCCACGCCTCGTCGAGCTGCCGGGCCGGCGCCGGGGCACGCCGGCCCGCGACCCGGTAGGGCTGCGTGATCAGCGCCACGTGCACCCCGGTGGCGATCGCCGACCTGGTGGCGGCAACCAGATCAGGTGCGTCGGTGGAACCACCCGCACCGTGTCCGAGTAGCAGCACCGCACCGTGTCCGGATAGCAGCTCGACGCGGGCCGGACCGTGCGGCGTCACGACGGTCAGTCCGGTCACCGGACCTGGTCCAGGTTCAGCAGCGGGAATTGCTCCGGTTCGACCCGTTCGACCAGCTCAGGGCCGTCGTGGCGGACGTTGTTCACCGAGGTGGACACCGGCCGTAGCTCGAGCGCAGCCACCAGCTCGGCGGGCGGTGGCGCGAGCAGCCCGCTGGGATCGCCGCAGTCCGGGTCCAGCCATGCCTGCCATGCCCGGGCGGGCAGGATCAACGGCATCCGGTTGTGGATCTCGGCCAGCGGACCGACCGCGTCGGTGGTGACCACCGTGCAGCTCACCAGCGGGGGTGCGGTGACGTCGGCGGCCCGCCAGGTGGACCACAACCCGGCCAGGGCCAGACCGGAACCGTCCGCCGAGGTGATGAAGAACGGCTGCTTGTGGCTTCCCCTGGCCTGCCACTCATACCAACCATCGGCCGGCAGCAGGCAGCGCCGGTGAGTCACCGCATCACGGAACGCCGGTTTGGTGGCCGCGCTCTCCGCTCGCGCGTTGATCATCCGTGATCCGACGGACGGATCCTTGGCCCAGTGCGGCACCAGCCCCCAGCGCATCACCCGGATGCTGCGAACCGTGTGGTCAGGGTCGGGGGTTCCCTGCGCATCGCGCGGATGCCGGGTCACGACCGAGAAAACGGGTTTGGTCGGCGCGACGTTGTAGTCAGCCTCTGGGGCCGCATCGTCGGTAGCGTCGAGCGCGTCGAACTCGACGGCCAGCGTCGCGGGATCTCTCGTTGAGGCGTACCTGCCACACATAAGGGCTATCGTGGCACGCCGGGTGCGAGATGATGGCACCATGACCGCCTTCACCGGCACGACGCGGACGGCATCATCTGGCCCAGCACCATGGGCCGCACCACTGGCAAAGGGACCGGTGCGGGCTACCGTCGCTGTGCCGGGGTCCAAGTCGATCACCAATCGGGCGCTGCTGCTGGCCGCGCTGGCCGGCACCGGTGGCAGCGTCCGGGGAGCGCTGCGCAGCCGGGACACCGATCTCATGGTCGGCGCACTGCGCGCTCTGGGGGTATCGGTGACCAGCCACGGTGACCAGGTGGACGTGGCCGCCCACGGCGGGTTGCGCGGGCCTGCCACGGTGGACTGCGGGCTGGCCGGCACCGTCATGCGTTTCGTGCCACCGCTGGCCGCGCTGGCCGAGGGTCCGGTTCGTTTCGACGGCGACGACCGCGCCCGGCAGCGACCGATGGGCACAGTCCTGGGAGCGTTGCGCGCGCTGGGTTGCCGGATCGACGGCGACGCACTGCCGTTCGTGATGCACGGCGTCGGCCGGCTGCCCGGCGGCAAGGTGGCGATCGACGCGTCGGGGTCCTCCCAATTCGTCTCCGGATTGCTGCTGTCCGCCGCCGGGTACGACGCCGGCATCACGGTCCGCCACGACGGTCCGCCGGTTCCGTCCATGCCGCATATCGACATGACGGTTCAGATGCTGACCGACCGCGGAGTCGACGTGGACACCGACGGTGCCACCTGGTGGCGGGTGGCTCCTGGCCCCGTCGCCGGTGGCGACCATGACATCGAGCCGGATCTGTCCAACGCGACGGTGTTCCTGGCCGCCGCCGCGGTCACCGGCGGTGAGGTCACCGTGCCGGGCTGGCCCCGGCGCACCACCCAGGCCGGCGACGCGATCCGCCCGCTGTTGGCCCGGATGGGCGCCCAGGTGGTCCTCGACGAGCGCGGGCTCACCGTCACAGGCCCTGACCGCCTCGACGGTCTCCACGGCCTCGACGCAGACCTGCACGACGTCGGGGAGCTCACCCCCACGGTGGCGGCGCTGGCGGCGCTGGCCACCGGGCCTTCGCGACTGCGCGGGATCGCCCATCTGCGCGGCCACGAGACCGACCGGCTGGCCACGCTGGCCACCGAGATCGGCGCCCTGGGCGGCGACGTCCACGAGACCCCGGACGGCCTGGAGATCCACCCCCGGCCGTTGCGCGCGAATCCTGACCGGCCCTGGGCCGCCTACGCCGATCACCGGATGGCCACCGCGGGTGCGATCTTCGGCCTGGTGGTGCCGGGGATCGTGGTCGACGACATCGCCGCAACGACCAAGACGCTGCCGGAGTTCGACGCGAGCTGGTCGGCGATGCTGGCCGGTGGTGCCGCCTGAGCCGGCCAGGGAGCGGCCTCCCTGGCGGGCCCCACAATGGTCCCCGTCCGGGCCCCAGCCGTGGTCCCAGCCTCGACGAATCCGACGTACGGGTCCGGCCGGGGCGGCGCGGTACCCGCCCGCGCACCAAGCGTCGCCCTGAGCACGCCGACGCGACACCCGCGATGGTGGTGGGGGTGGACCGCGGCCGGTGGACCTGCGCGCCCGACGGCGACCCGACCGTACGGGTGACTGCGATGCGGGCCCGCGAGCTCGGCCGCACCCCGGTAGCGGTGGGTGACCGGGTCGGGCTAGTCGGCCAGGTCAGCGGCGCGCCCGACGAGCTGGCCCGGATCGTCCGGGTCGACGAGCGAACCAGTGTGCTGCGCCGAACGGCTGACGACACCGATCCCTACGAGCGGATCGTGGTGGCCAACGCCGAGCAGTTGCTCATCGTGGCCTCGCTGGCCGATCCACCGCCGCGCACCGGGCTGATCGACCGCTGCCTGGTGGCTGGCTACTCCGGTGGTCTGAAACCGGTGCTCTGCCTGACCAAGTGCGATCTCGCCGCACCGGATGCCGTGCTGGAGCGCTACGCCGCGCTGGATCTGCCGGTGCTAGTCACCGCACCGGAACGGGGAGTTGACGCGGTGCGCGCGCGGCTGGCGGGTCAGGTCTCGGTCCTGGTCGGGCATTCCGGAGTGGGCAAGTCGACCCTGGTGAACCGACTGGTGCCGGACGCTCTCCGGGCCACCGGGGCGGTCAGCGGGGTGGGCAAGGGACGGCACACCTCCAGCTCCGCGGTGGCGATGCCGCTGCCCGGCGGTGGGTGGGTGGTGGACACCCCGGGAATCCGGTCGTTCGGGCTGGCCCACGTGACTCCCGACGACGTGGTCCGCGCCTTCGGCGATCTGGCCGGGGCGATCACGAACTGCCCCCGGGGCTGCACCCACCTCGGCCCGCCCGCCGACCCCGAGTGCGCACTGGACGAGCTCGACGGTGCCGCCCACCGCCGGGCGATGTCCGTCCGGGGCCTGCTCGCTACGCTCGCAGGCTCGTGAGTGCGTAACAGTGTTCTCACA
>JBOHHF010000204.1:0-9042 GCA_050700495.1 Pseudonocardiaceae bacterium | reverse complement strand
CCCGGGTTGGAGGAGGGTACGCAATGGCGAGCAGCTTCGAGCAGGCCGGTACGTGGCTGGCTGGTGCGGATCAACAGCAGACCGATCTGCAGCGCGCAGTGGCCGCGGGTGCGCTATGGATGGAGGCGGGTGTCGCCGAGCGCGCCGCCGCCCACTGCGACCAGGTGATCGAGGAGATCGATCAATGGCTGGCCCGGGCGGATAGGCTCACCTGGAAGCGCAAATTCGGCGACAACGAGGACGGTGAAGCGGCCGCGGCTCGGTTCGCCGAGGCCGGACAGGAGTTCATCGACACGATGACGAACGCTCAACGGGTGTTCGCGAACATGGCGGCCACCTACCGGGCGGCCGGACGCACCGTCACCGAAGCCGACGCGACCGGCCAGCAGATGTTCCGGGGCCAATCCGGATGAGGCGCGGTCTTGTTGCGGTGGTCTCGGTGGGGCTGGTTACGGTCGGCTGCGGTTCGCAGGTGTCAGAGCCTTCCACGCCGCCTGCGGTGGCCGACGCCAGCCGGGTGGATATGTGCACCATCTTGACCGATGCGGAACTGACCGGGTTGGGCATCAAGCTGGACACCCGCAAGCCGTTCGACGAGGTAGGCGTGGTCGGCTGCCAGTGGGTGGGCAAACCCATCACGCTGAGTCTGCAGCGGGACGAGGACACCGTCTCCGCGTATAAGGCTCGGCGAGATGATCCGGCGTTCACCAGCTTCACGGAGAACACGGTCAACGGGCGGGCTGGAGTTCAACTCGGGGTACGGCGTGACCGCACGCAATGTGCGCAGTTGATAGAGGGTGGGCCGGTGTCGCTGGTGGTGAGCGTGGCGCCGGCGTTCAGTCCGGATCCTCCGAAGATCGATTCGTGTGCCGCGGCGCTGCGGATCGCGCAGATGATCGAACCTCGGTTGCCGAAGGCGGGGAGTTGAGATGGCTGGACCCATCGACGTCGTGGCCGACCTGCTCGACTTCGGCGGACCCAGCGGTACTGACGGCGGGTCGAGTAACTGGGCATCCTGGGGGCATGCGGAGATCCGTTCGATGCTGGACACCTCGGTCGACCCCGGCGACATCAGCGACGCCGCCGGCGGGTGGGGCGACCTGGGTCGGCACGCGACCGACATCGTCACCGGGTTTACCCGTGCTCTGAACGAGACTGTGTCCGGCGGGTGGCGTGGCGCGGCAGCCGATGCGGCGGTCGCCGCCCTCGGACCGGTCACCCAGTGGTCGGCCAGTGTGGCCGACGCTGCTGACCACACCACAGCGCTGATGGATGCCTCCGGCTCCAGCGCCGGGCAGGCCAAGGCCACCGTGCCCCCGGCGATATCGCACGACTGGGGGCAGTCACTGCGCAGCTTCGCCCTCGGCGGCCCGACCGGCGCGTTCATCGACGCGGTCGCGCAGGACCAGGCGCAATCCGAGGCGCACACCGAGGCCGTGCAGATCATGAACAATGTGTACTCCGCGCCGATCAACGACCACCGCGTTGCCGTGCCGGTCTACCCGCAGCTGATCGACCCGACCTTGCAGCCCCCCGAGCAACCTCCCCACACCTGGCCCGTACCGGGGGTCGGCCAACCTGGACCGAGCGTGCCCGGCGGCGGTGTCAGCCCGTACGCGGCTGCCTACTCCCCATCCTCGCAGCCGACCGCAGCTGAGCTACAAGGCGTGACCAGTGGCGGGCCCACCGGGCCGGTGAACCACAGCGGCGGTCCCCTCGCCGAACCGATCGGGTCACGCCAGCCCGTCGGCGGGCAGGTCACCCCCGCCGTCGCGGCGGCCGGGCTCCCGATTTCGACCTCGAGCACGGGTGGCGACGACATCCGGCGGGCTCGCCGAGCCGGCGGCGTCGTGCAGCCCGGGAGTGGTCGACCCGTCAGCGGGCAGGTCGGGCGGGCCAGTGGTGGGCTTGCCGGCGCAGGCGCGGGCAGCGCCACCGAGTTCGGGCCCCGCCGATCGGGTGTCGCGGCACCGGTCCCCGAGGGTCGGATGGTGGCCGGCCTAGGCCGCGGCGTCAGCGGCGTGCCAGGCGGGCGCGCCGGCCTGGGCGATCTGATCTCACCGATCGGCGGTGGACGTGGTAACGGCGATCAGGACACCGAGCACCGGCGCCCTTCCTACCTCATCGAGATGGACGATGTCTTCTCCGATGGTCGTAAGGTCGCTCCACCGGTGATCGGCGAGGATCCACCCGAACACGGGGGATGACTGTGATGCCCCTGGCATGGCGGCTCAGCGCCGCGCAATGGGACGTGCTCACCGAGGTGCTGGGCCTGGAGCGCTACCCCTCGCCGATCCAGGTGCACTCGCACGGGCGCACCCGCGTCGAGCGCGCTCGGGTTCGGGCCGACGTGTGCGTCGAGCTCGCCGAGCTCGGCCTGCTCCGCGCGGGTCGGGTGGACGCCGATCTTGAGACTGCGTTGCGCCTGCTGCACTGGCCGGCCACCTGGGTCGATTCGGTGTGGCTTGCCGACGCGGTGGCTGATCAGCCGGTTCGGGTGGTCGCGGCTCGGGGCGGCAGCGCAGGTGTCTGTGCACTGCAGCGTCCCGATCAGCCTGGCGCGACGTTGCTGACGGTGATCCCCGCGACGGGGCTGGCCGCGGCGGTGACGAGTCGGCTCCCGTCACACCCGCCGGGCCGCAGCACCGCAGTGACCGTGACTCCGCAACCCGGTGCCGGGCAACCCGGCGCCCGGCAACCCGGTGTCCGACAATTCGGCGCCCGACAAGACGGTGTCCGACAAGACGGTGTCCGACAACCAGGTGCCCGACAATTCGGCGCGCCCCAACCAGCGACGGCGCAGCCCGGTGGCGGGTTGTTGGTGTCCGCGTCCCCTGTTCGGTCCAGCGCCGAACGTGACAACACCGCCGCCGCCGCGATCCTGGATAAACCCCACGCCCGGGCCGGACAGATCGCCGCCAACACGCGGGACCCGTCCGGTCAGGTGCGCCGCTCGGACATCCTGCGCTGGTGCGACAACGTCGACGGCCGGTACCAGGTGACGGTCAACCGCCGGTCCGGCGAGCCGATGTCGCTCACCGTCGGGCCGTCGGATCCACAACGGCTCGGTGAGGGTGTGCAGCGGCTACTTGCCGCCCTGCAACCGTAGCCCTGCAACCGCGCTGACCCGGGCGGCGTGAGAAGGTAGCGCCGTGCGAAGCGTCCTGCGTGCCGTCGGCGCCGTGCGCTATGTCGCTGTCCGGGCCATCGTCGGTGCCCTGGTCGGGACGCTGCTGATCGGCTGCGGCTCGGGTCCCAGCCAGGTCGGTGCCGCCGCGTTCGTCAACGGAACCGAGATCTCGCTGAAGCAGGTGCAGAGCCAGCTCACCACGGTGCTGGTCAAGGAGGGTGTGCAGACCCGGGCCCAGCTGATAGCTGAGCACCAGCTCGACGACCTGTCGCGCAAGATCGTCACCGTGCAGATCAGGCACGAGTTGACGGCGATCGCCGCGCGTCGGGCGGGCCTGACCGTCGACCAGGCCCAGGTCGACCGGCTGATCGGCGGAGTCGGTGGAGCCGCGGCCGCTTCCAAGGGGACCGTCTTCGATGCCGACACCTACCGGCAGCGGGCTGTTGACAAGCTGCTCATGGCCCAGCTCGGCCGGCGCGCCCTGCGCACCGGTGCGGTCACCGTGGACTACACCACGGCCGATACCCGAACCGCTGCGAAGGCCCGCGTGGAAGAGCTCGCCCAGGCCGGGCCCAAGCGGGCTCGACAGCTGATCGACGCCGACGTCCGGGCCGGGAAGGACGCCGTGATCGGCAAGCGGATCGTGGCTGCGGACGACCCGATCTTCGCTACCACTCCCGCGTTCGGCGTCGCCGAGGGCACAGTGGTGGCCTTCCAGCTCACCGACACCAAGCCGTGGTTGATCATGGTGATCAAGAACCGTACCGACCGCGGCATCCAGCCATCCGACAACGCGCCCGTACTCGATCAGATCGACCCTGCCGTGCTCGAAGCCATCGGCTTGCGCCAGTTGGCCCAGGTGGGCCAGGAGGTGGGCGTGCGCCTGACCCCTCGTTACGGCATATGGGATCCGGTGAGCGTGCAAGCGGTCGCCAACGAGAACGAGACCGGTGGTTTCCTCGCGCCGTTACGCGCCGCCGCCCGAGTGTGACTCCCGCAAGGATCGTCGTTGCGCTGTCCCACCGGCTTGGCGCGGTTCTTCCGGTTACGGTGGCTCGGCTACTGCAGGATGGGGCAGCCCTGCACGCCGACACCGACGTACCGGCCGAGCTGGCGCGGCAGTGTGGGGCGAGTCCCGTCGGCGACGCCATGCAAGGACTGTTGCTGACGTGGGATCTCGGCACTGGCATAGCGGCCCGCTGGGTGGCCGCCGGTGCCACTGTGCTGGCTACCCCCGAACCGCCAGGAGCTGCATTGCTGGATGCGGTCGTGGTGATGGACCGGTTGCGTTCTCCGGGTGGCTGCCCGTGGGACGCCGAGCAAACCCACAGCTCATTGATGACTTACCTGATCGAAGAGACCTACGAGCTGTACCAGGCTCTGGAGGACGGTGACACCGATGCGCTGCGGGAGGAGCTCGGCGACGTGCTGCTGCAGGTGCTCTTTCACGCTCGGGTCGCGCAGGAAGATCCGCAGGGTTTCGACATCGACGTGGTGGCGACCGAGTTGGTGACCAAGCTCGTCGGCAGGCACCCACACGTGTTCGCCGGTAGCGAAGAGGTGCACACCGCGGCCGACCAGGAGATCCGATGGGAGCAACTCAAGCGCACCGAGAAGCGGCGCGAGTCGAGTGTCGACGGGGTGGCGCTGGCCCAGCCGGCGGTGGCCCTGGCAGCCAAGCTCGCGTCGCGGGCCGCAAGGGCCGCATTACCTGAGGACCTGCTGCCCGGAGCTGGTAGCGGCACAGGTGGGTCGCTGTTCGCGCTGTCCGCCGGGGCGAAGCTGGTCGGCGAGGATCCCGAGGCCGCGCTGCGTTGCGTCGCCCTACGCTTCGCCGACGACGTGCGCGCCGCCGAACGTTCCGCGCGGGCCGCCGGGCTCGACGTCGGCAGCCTGACTCCGCAGCAGTGGCGGGAGCACTGGCCGGGCTAGCCCGATCCTGCGTCCCTGCCTGACGTCACCCGTGACATCGTTGTTACGCGCCGTATCCCGGTGCTCGACCCGTCGTTGAGATGTCGTATGAGCGGCGACGAACGTGCCGGTGCGCGAACCGGGGAACCCGCCACTAAGGGATCTCGGTGGGGGCTGTCCCGGGCATCGCACTACCTGTTGCGTGGGATGTTGTCCGGTGGTGCGCTGGCCTGTGCTGGTCTGATCGTGACAGGCCTTAGTTCAGTAGCTGCCCCGCTGCCTGATCGAGGTCTCGCCGCACCCGTGCCGGCGGCCATGGCCGCGCCTGCGGCACTTCCCGACGTTCCGGAGCCTGCCGCTGCACCTATTGCCCAAGGCCCGGTTCAGCCGGTTGGGCAGCCTCCCGGCAAGGCCACCGTCACGATCCCGGTGCAGATCCCGTCCCAGGCGCCCCCGCCAGGAACTCCGCAGTTGGCTTTCGCCGACTGGGCCAACCGGCTGTCTCGCGTCACCATTATCCCACAGCGGGCGTTGCAGGCCTACGCGAACGCGCATGCCGTGATGGCCGCTACCCGTCCCACCTGCCGCCTCACGTGGGTGACTCTGGCCGGCATCGCAGCCGTCGAGTCCAAACACGGTAACTTCCAGGGTCGCGACCTCCAACCCGACGGTCGGCCGTCGGCGCCGATCATCGGAATACCGTTGAATGGCGCACCCGGCGTCAGGGCCATCGCGGACACCGACGGCGGTCTGCTCGACGCCGACCCGGTCTGGGATCGCGCCGTCGGGCCCTTTCAGTTCATCCCGTCCACTTGGGCGGGGTGGCGTGCAGACGGAAACCTCGACGGGATCAGCGACCCGCAGAACATTGACGACTCCGCGCTGGCCGCGGCCCAGTACCTGTGCGCGGACAACCGGAACCTAGGGTCCGGTGATGACTGGCTCCGGGCCATCCTCTCCTACAACAACTCTGTCGAATACGCGCAACAAGTCTACGGCTTCTCGCAGGGCTACGCCCGCAATGCCAAGGACGTGTCCTGAGGCACCGCGACCGGCCGTCTCAGACGGTCACGGATCAGGCGTCACGGGCGGCCAGCCGCATCCGCACCTCGTTAAGTGCTTCCTGGTAGTCCGGTGTCGGGTTCATCGCGGCTGCCATCGCGAGCTGTGCGCGCGCTTCTTCCAGCCGGCTCTGCCGCTGCAACGTGCGGCCCAGCGCGAAGCGCGCGTAGTGGTCGGAAGGGTTGTGCTCGAGTACCCGGAGGAACGCCTCCTCGGCGCGGTGCAGCTGGGCGGACTGCAGGTAGGCGCGGCCGGCCAATAGCTGCACGCTCGGCGCGTCCGGCGCTGCATCCAAGACCGGCCGCAGCTCCCGGAGAGCTTCCAGGGGACGCCGTTCGGAGACCAGCGACTCAGCGAGCCGGAACTGCTCGACGACGTCAGCGGGGCGGTCGGCAGCATTCATGACCGCACCTACGGTACGCGGTGACGTGCTGTTGCACGAGCCTCCATTCGATCACCGGCGCGCGCCTCCGCCAGACTGCGCCGTGCCGCGGTTAGGCTGGTCTTGCCCCCGGGTCATCGTCCACCATCCCCAGCAGCCGACAAGGAGCGCATCCGTGGCCGTCATCGAACAGGTCGGAGCCCGCGAGATCCTGGACTCGCGCGGGAACCCCACTGTCGAGGTCGAGGTCGCACTCGATGACGGCACGTTGGCCCGCGCCGCGGTACCTTCCGGCGCGTCCACCGGTGAGCACGAGGCGGTGGAGCTGCGCGACGGTGATCCGCAGCGTTACCTCGGCAAAGGCGTTGAGCGCGCGGTTGCGGCCGTGCTGGACGAGATCGGGCCTGAGCTGGCCGGCATCGAGGCGATCGAGCAGCGGGTGGTGGACCAGAAGCTGGTCGACCTGGACGGCACGCCGAACAAGGCCCGGCTGGGGGCCAATGCGACCCTCGGGGTCTCACTGGCAGTCGCCAAGGCGGCCGCCGAATCCAGCGGGCTGGAGCTGTTCCGCTACGTCGGCGGCCCGAACGCGCATGTACTGCCGGTGCCGATGCTGAACATCCTCAACGGCGGAGCCCATGCCGACACCGGCGTCGACGTCCAGGAGTTCATGATCGCCCCGATCGGTGCGGACTCGTTTCGTGAGGCGCTGCGCTGGGGCACCGAGACCTACCACGCGCTGAAGTCGGTACTCAAGTCCAGCGGGCTGCCCACCGGACTCGGTGATGAGGGCGGTTTCGCCCCTGACCTCCCGACCACCGCCGACGCGCTGGACCTGATCGCTTCGGCGGTGGACAAGGCCGGTTACACATTGGGCCGGGACATCGTGCTCGCGCTGGACGTGGCCGCTACCGAGTTCTTCGCCGACGGCGCCTACACCTTCGAAAAGAAGGCTCGCAGTGCCGAGCAGATGGCCGTCTTCTACACCGAACTGCTCGACGCCTACCCCCTGGTGTCCATCGAGGATCCGCTCGCGGAGGACGATTGGGACGGCTGGACGCGGCTCACCGCCGAGATCGGGGATCGGGTGCAGATCGTCGGTGATGATCTGTTCGTGACCAACCCGGAACGGCTGGAGGAAGGCATCACCCGCCGGGTGGCCAACGCGCTGCTGGTGAAGGTCAACCAGATCGGCACGCTGTCGGAGACTTTGGATGCGGTGACACTCGCCCAGTCCAGCGGGTACCGCTGCATGATGAGTCACCGTTCCGGCGAGACCGAGGACACCACGATCGCCGATCTTGCGGTGGCGATCGGCTGCGGGCAGATCAAGACCGGCGCCCCTGCCCGGTCGGAGCGGGTCGCGAAGTACAACCAACTGCTGCGCATCGAGGAGGCCCTCGGGGACGCGGCCCGCTACGCCGGGGACCTGGCGTTCGCCCGGTTCGCTCCGCAGGGCCCCGCTTGATATGACGGCTTGATATGACGGGAAGCCTGTGATGGGTGATCCCGGGCGGACCAGACGCAGCGGCCTGCTCGGAGGCTCGGTGGCGACCCATCCGCTAGGAATGCGGATCGCCCACTTCATGGGCATCACCTCCGCCCGCCGGGCCGCGATGCTCGCCGCGGTGGTCTGCGCGCTGGCCCTGAGTGTCGCGGTGCCGTTGCGCAACTACCTGGGCCAACGCGCGGAGCTCGCGGCGGTGTACGAGCAGCAGCAAGTCTTGGCGGGCAAAGTCGCGGAGCTGGAGCGGCGCCGTGCCCTGCTCGCGGATCCGCAGCACGTGGAGGCGCAGGCTCGCGAGCGGCTGCGCTACGTGCGGCCGGGGGAGGCGCCGTACGTGGTGCAGCTGCCCGCAGGTCTGACCGCCACCGGTTCCGCTGGTGCTGGCAATGCTGCGGTGCCCGGGGTGCTGTGGTACACCGAGCTCTGGAAGTCGATCAAAGGTGGATGACGTTCGTCCATCGGTGGCTCCCGGTGACTGGGAAGCCGTCGCCGCGCAGCTGGGTCGCCCGCCGCGTGCCCTCCTGGCTGTCGCGCACCGCTGCCCCTGCGGGCTGCCCAGCGTCGTACAGACCCACCCCTGGCTTGACGACGGCACCCCGTTCCCCACCCTCTACTACCTGACCTGTCGCAGGTTGGCCGGGTTGATCGGTCGGATCGAGGCCGGCGGCGCGATGCAGGAGATGACCGATCGGCTCGCTGTGGATCCGTCGCTCGCGGCGGCTTACCGGGTCGCGCACGAGTCCTACCTGGCTGAGCGAGACGCGGTGGAACCGCTCGGGACCCGGGTCAGTGCCGGTGGGATGCCGGAGCGGGTCAAGTGCCTGCATGTCCACGTCGCGCATGCACTGGCCCGCGGCCCCGGCCTGAACCCCTTCGGCGACGAGGTCCTCGCCCAGTGCGGCACCTGGTGGACCCCCGGCCCCTGCGCCTGACGCGCCTCTCCAGCTATTCCGCATTCAGCGGGCTGAGCGGGGTTATAGAGTGCCTGATTACCCCGCTCAGCCCGCTGAATGCGGGGTGGACCTTGGAGGTGGGTGTGGGCAGGGTGGC
>JBOHHF010000203.1:0-2827 GCA_050700495.1 Pseudonocardiaceae bacterium | reverse complement strand
CCCTCCGCCGCACCACTAAAGATCGACAACCATGCCATCCAAGACACCCACCGACACCCGCCCGAACCCGCACGTGCAAACGTGGCAGCGCGACACCCCAGGTAACGTATAGGTAACAAAATGACGGTTAGCTATAGCACCGAATACCACTCACAAGCTGACCTGGGGGGCGAGCGCGACGTACTGGTGTTCCGGATCCTTCTTGAGGAGGGCCTGTATCAGTGCCACCACCGGACACGGCCACACCGACCCGCAGGTCCGGCAGTTGCCGCTGGGCCGCATCTGGTGGCCGAGCAGCAGCCCACGGATGACGATCACCAGATCGGGGATCAGCTTGCGCGCGGTGTTCACGTCATCCCCGGTCCACTCCTGGCAGGTGAGCGCCAGGAACTCCGCCGCATCCAGGTGGCGGTGGAGCTTCATGTGCAGCAGGTCGAAGGCGTCGGCGACTGCTGGTGCGAGCGTGCCCATCGGATACCTTCCCCCAGTCCAGGTACGACGAGACCCGCCGCCCCACCGGTGATCAGGCAATCCGGATGTCCCAGGGACAAGCAAGATACGCCTGGACAAGTTGCGTGATTTCCATGCCGGATACGTCGTATGGTGCCGCCGGGAGGTCACCATGCACGATCGCGAACCGACGATACGCAGCCGGGAGCTGGGCGAGGGGCTGGGCCAGGCAATGGAACAGGCCGGGCTGGACCAGAAGGGTACCGCCGAGAATCTCGGCTGGTCCCAGAACCGGGTGTCGCGGCTGCTGTCGGGCAAGCGCGGCGGCACCGAGGTGGACGTCTCGGCGTTCCTCGCGGTGGCCCAGGTGACCGGCGCCGAGCGGGACCGGCTGCTCGGGATCTGCCGGGAGCAGAACACCCCGGGCTGGCTGCAGCAGGGCACCCGGCAGCAGCCAGCAGCTGCGCACGCTGATCGACCACGAGAACAAGGCGGTGACGATCGACGACTTCCAGGCGACGGTGGTGCCCGGCCTGCTGCAGACCACCGACTACGCCCGCGCGCTGATCCGGGAGATGGGCACGACTCCGCCGGAGGAGATCGAGGACCGGGTGGCCGCCCGGCTGGGCCGCCAGGGCTTGTTCGGCCGGGAGCGCCCGGCCCGGTTCACCTTCTTCATCCACGAGTTCGTGCTGCGGCTGCCGGTGGGTGGGTCGGCGGTGATGCTCGAGCAGTTGCAGCACTTGCTGCGCAAGGCGACCCGCCCGTATCTCACCCTGCGGGTGGTGCCGGCTGCGCTCGGCGGCCATGCCGCGGCGGCGGGATCGTTCACGCTCCTGGAGTTCGCTGAGTTCCGACCGGTGGCTTACCTGGAGAGCGAGACCGCCAGCCTGTTCCTGGAAAAGCCCGAGGAGATCGCCGCCTACCGGCGCATCCTGGCCTTACTGGCTGAGACCGCGCTGGACGAGGGAGAATCAACGGAGCTGATTGCCACCCTGGCAAGCGAGCTCTACGCGGATCGAGAGGACCATGATGACCGCCCCTGAGCCGGACAGGATCGTCTGGCAGAAAAGCAGCTACAGCGTCGTCAACGGCGACTGCGTCGAGGTCGGCTGGCGCACCAGCAGCTACAGCGGCACCAACGGTGACTGCGTGCAGGTCGCGACCACGCCGGACCGGGTACTGGTGCGCGACTCCAAGGACCCCGAGGGCCCCGCGCTGACCGTCCCCACCCCCGCCTGGCGAACCTTCCTGCACAGCCTCACTCCCTGAGGCCCATTTGGTCACGCGGCGTCAGTCCGGAGGCTAGGATCACGCCCGTGCCAGATCCTGGTGATGACATCGAGGCCCGCCTCGCCGTCCTGGAGCGCGAGGTCGCGCGGCTGCGTGAGCAGCTCGTGCTCGCCAACTCTGAGGCCACAGCCGCCCACGCCGATGCCACCGCTGCCCGTGTTCTCGCGGGGCGACGCCGACCGTGACGTGTCCGAGGTCCGCGCTGAGCTGCGCCCACATCCAGGCCCTCAACGCCCTGCGGGAGACCCAGCTGGAGCAGGGACGGGACATAGCCGGGTTGCGGGCCGAGATGCGGGAAGGTTTCGCCCAGATGCGGGGGGGCTTCGCCAAACAGGCCACCGGTATGGCTCAGATCACCGCGCTGCTGACGACGATCGCAGGGGCAGAGGGCGCCAGTTAACACCAACAACGGACCTGCATCCAATGTTGCGCCGACGCACAATGCTCGAACCTGGACCCCGGCCGAGCTGGTGGCCGAGATCGAGCAGTGACTTGCCTCCGAGGGCAGCGAGGGGTTTGCGAACCGATCGTCGGCAACGCTGATCCGAACGGACCGGGCGGCGCATTGACAATCTTCGACGTCTCCGTGCACCGGCGATACTTCGCGCTGCGCCGGGGCCAACGGCATCAGTCATGTTTGTCAGCGCGCCACGGCAACCGAATCGGGGTGCTCGGCAGACAATCGGCCAGCAGGTCACGCAGCAGTGTGTCAACCCCGACCGGGAAGACCAGTTCCTCGGTTGCCGCCAGCTCGGCCACGCTCCACCAGGCGTGCCCGAGCAGGAGGGAATCCTCCAGCTCTTCCCGGCTGCTGGAGTCGATCACTGGATTGCCCGCCCGGAACCAGAAAACGAGTCGTGTGCCGCGAAGACGGTGTCACTGGCCGACCGACAGCCACCAATCCGTCGAGATACCCACCCTCGTTGCGCCCGGTGGGCAGGGTCGGTTTCCCGCCGGGCGCTGTGGTCCAGTGGTCAGAACGGTGGTTGGTCGGGAAGCTTGGTAGGTGGTGGCCGGGTTGGCGGTGGGGGTGGTTCGGGTGAACCAAAGATCGGTCCCTCGAACATCATCGGGAGGCCTGGTG
>JBOHHF010000202.1:0-1171 GCA_050700495.1 Pseudonocardiaceae bacterium | reverse complement strand
GCGCGGGAACGGGGGTCATAGCAAGATGGCTGATGCGCGCGGCCAGTCGGCCCACAGCGGCGAGAACGTCCCTGAGCTGCCCGGCTATCGGATCGAGCGCCAGCTCGGGCGCGGCAGCATGGGCGTGGTCTACCTGGCCGAGGACATACAACTCCGCCGCAAGGTCGCGCTGAAGATCCTTACCCCGACCTTGGCCGACGACGAGCTGTTCCGCAAACGCTTCGACCGCGAATCACAGAGCGCAGCCAACCTCGACCATCCCCACATCGTCCCGGTCTACGCCGCGGGCGAGGCCGCAGGATCGCTGTACATCGCCATGCGCTACGTAGGCGGCGGCGACTTACGGGCACTGCTGGAGACCAACGGCCCGCTAAGCCTCCCACAGACAACCACGATCATCGCATCGGTGGCTGACGCCCTCGACGCCGCCCACACCCAAGGCATGATCCATCGAGACGTCAAACCCGCGAACATCCTCATCGACAACCGCAACGGCCAAGGCCACTACTACCTGAGCGACTTCGGCATCACCAAGATCGTCTCATCGGGCCGAAGCCTGACCTCAACCGGGCAGATCGTCGGCACCATCGACTACATCGCTCCCGAACAGATCCAGGGCAAACCCGTGGACAGCCGGACCGATCTCTACGCACTGGGCTGCGTGCTCTACCAGTGCCTGACCGGGATGGTCCCCTTCCCCCGCGACGAGGCCGCCGCCCTCATGTGGGCACACGTCCACGACGAGCCACCACCGGTAACCACCCGCCGCCCCGACCTTCCACCACAGATCGACCACATCGTCACCAAGGCCATGGCGAAACAACCCGAAGACCGCTACCCCACCTGCCAGGAGCTAGCACTCGCGTTGCGGGCAGCCGCCGCTGATCCGGCAGCCTCGGACCAGAGCAGGACGGTTTTCCCCGCACCACCCCCCGCAAGCCTCATCGACAGTCCACCGCCGCCAGTCCCCTCCGGCATGACCAGCACCTACACTCCGCCAACCCCTACCCCGGTTCGAGCACCCGTGACCGCTTCACCGTCGCGGTGGAGGTGGGGGTGGTTGACGGCTGCTGGGCTGCTGGCCCTTGCCCTGATCGCAGGCTCCACTGTCGGTGTCCTGAATTATCTCGGTTCTCGGTTCCCCAACGAAGCGGAGCGGGCGCTGCTCGGT